>CAZFPG010000147.1:0-7923 GCA_964521055.1 uncultured Marinobacter sp. | reverse complement strand
GTACATCCGCTATAAATAGCCTTCCAAAACTGGCGCTGCTCATGGTTCTTACCGGGGTTTAAATATTGCATCCGCGCTTATTTTTCTATTGACTTTCTGACATTATCTCCAGCTTTAGACATCACTTTGGTAAAAATAACGAATTCAAAACCACCAATATTGAAAGTTGCCTGCGCTGAATTATTCCCAAACGGCTCATAAGGGCTACAGCTCAAGTGACTCTTCGCGCAAATGTTCCCACATTTGTACCATATGCTTCTTCGGTATTCCCCAGCGGTACCCCCCCATCGCACCGCTCTGCCGGATAACACGGTGACACGGGATCAGCAACGCAACGGGGTTGGCACCAATCGCATTGCCCACTGCTCTTGATGCCTTCGGGTAACCTGCCGCCCTTGCTATCTGGGCATAAGTGGCCAGCTTTCCGGGAGGAATTCTCAGCAGTGCACGCCATACCGCCACCTGGAAATTAGTACCCACCACATGGAGTGACAAGGGGCCAGGCCGCCAATCCGTCTGCTCGCTGAACAACCCATCAAACACATAGCTCGCAGCCTTGTCATTTCTTGTCAGCTCGCTTTTAGGCCAATCTTTGCGCAATTGAGTAAGCGCGTCATCGGCAGATGTGTAGTCGAGAAACTCCATTCGACAAACACCCCGCCGGGTAACTGCCGCGAACATACTGCCCAAAGGTGTGTCATGAACTCCGTACTGGACTGCAACGCCTTCGCCCTGGTTCTTATATTCACCAGGCGTTACTGCCTCCAGGGTCACAAAATGGTCATGTAATCGTGCGCCACCGCTTAATCCTATAGCATGGGAAACATCCATCAGCGAATGCTCTTCCTTCAGCATTCTTTTACCGCGTTCCAGGGTCAGCGCCTGCAGGAAACGCTTGGGTGTGGTCCCCGCCCACCGACAGAAGACCCGCTGAAAGTGGAACGGACTAAGGTGAACATGAGCGGCCACATCCTCCAGCGTGGGTTGCCTGGAAGCATGTTCTGACATGTAGGCCATGGCCTTTTCGATTCGGTTATAGTCAGACATGACACGGATCCTCAGACACGATTAATAGACACGCCACCGTCTGCCAACAGAGCAGACCCTGTCGTAAAACTGGAGGCATCGGAAGCCAGATACAGCGCAGATTGAGCAATTTCATCAGGCTCCGCAATTCTCTTCATTGCATGGAGGTTGGAGACAAACTCCAAAGCCTCGGGCGTGCTCGCAAACTCCCTGGCCGCCTCCGTGTCCGTTCCACCCGGCAGTAGTGCATTCACACGAATGTTCCGGGAGCCATATTCGGAAGCGAGCACTTGTGTCAGGCCAACCAGCCCTGCTTTGCTGGCTGCATAAGCCGCCATACCTGGCATCCCCACGGTATGGCCCACAAACGTCGAGGTAAAGATTATCGAGCCACGGCCACCCGACAACATGGCAGGCAATTGATACTTGGCTGCCAGGAAAGCGCTCGTCAGGTTGGTGGTGATAACCTGGTTCCAATCAACCAATGACATGTCGGGTACTGGCCCCATTGCACCCAAAATGCCGGCGTTGTTAAAGGCAACGTCCAGCTTGCCAAACCGTTCCAGTGTCACCTCGACAAGGTTCCTGGAGAACTGTTCATCGCCAACGTCACCGGCAACCGCGAACGCCTGCCCGCCCTCGGTTCTTATAGTATCAACCAAAGCCTCTAGCTCTTGTTCTCTCCTGGCCGCTACAACAACAGCAGCCCCTTCTTTGGCAAAAAGCCGGGCAGTCGCATAGCCAATACCTGCGCTGGCTCCAGTAACGATTGCAACCTTATTCTCAAGTGAACTCATTTGTCTGACCTCTTCATCATTGTTTTCAGTAAGCGGCGGTTTCCCCACCGACAGAAATGATCATAAAAGGTCGTTTATCGGGTGCCGACCCGAATCTTGCTGAGTTGCACTGATAGGAATAAGAAAGGTTACGAGTAACAGATTCGTCGCCCCCACTGTCGCCAGGGCATCAATCGCAACCTCAACGAAAAAAATGAGCCACCCCAGAGAACCGACAAAGCGACTATCAGAAGCCACTCTAATAGTCCCATGGAACTATTGACTGCTTTCATCCCTCTTGTTCCTTGTATTCTTGGAATGCAGTCAATATGAAATCGTTCAGAAGAAGCGGCAATTCGAATCTTGCGGTTTAATTCAACGGGTGGAGTGAAGTCCCGGTGCACAGCCTGATTACGTGGTTCCAGTCCACGACAAACAACTTGACCCCATGCTTAGTCGAAGACGCTCCCTACTCTGTCCCGACAATTACCTCGCGCTCTCTCTTGTACTCTTCGTACGTCTTGTTTGAGCGGTCCATACACTCGTCATACTGAGGCGGCGGAACATTCAGGCATTCCTGGCGATTATTGAGCTGAACATTGTCGTATACAGCCTTGCTGCTGCATCCGGCAACAGACAAAATCACACTCATAATCAAAATCTTATGCATCGTTTGTCATCTCAAAGAGGTACAAAGCTGTGGTTGCGATTTGTCCAGGCCTTTTTCTTCGGGTGTTACGTACTTAATGAATGTAGCCGTATATGCACATTAAAAATAGGGTTCCTGCACAAGCCGTTGGGACAACCACCAGATATTACCAAACGGATCGCGCACTCCCCCTTGTCGATCACCATAGAATTGATCACCCACTTCCATTTCAAGCGTAGCTCCATTCTCGAGCGCCCGTTTCATCGAAGCATCAGCATCTTCAACGTATAAATAATAGGAGCTCCTCATAGCCTTATATTGCTCCGGCGCCTCACTCACCATCACGATGGATCCACCGATTCGAACCTGCGCGTTTCCGATTTTCCCATCAGGCTGCATGCTACGGCCAAGCTCATCGCCACCCAGGCCGGCCTTCAGAAAGTCGATAAAGCGCTCCGCACCAGAGACGAAGAAATAGGGAGTTACCGTGCTGAATCCATCCGGAATATACATTATCCAATCTCCTTTTTGAGCTCAAATGCCTACATCAGTCACGCTGAGCAAACCAGTGTTTTCAGCCAAGACCCCAGAGGCTGGAATGCACTACGAGAGTCTGTTATCAGCCGCTTGGCGCCGATTCAGGGCCATCTACTTCGCTAACCGGCTGTTTCAATGACCAGAACGTCAAGCCGGCCGCTATAGCCGTTGTCAGTGCACACAGCAAACTGACTACAAGGAATCCATCAATATAAGCCTGCTTAGCAGTAGACAGCAGACTGCTGGAAAGTGAAGTATCCAACTCAATGGCGACAGCCCAGGCGCCACCAAGCGTCTCTTGAGCTGCAGCCACCGCTTCAGCAGGAATTCCCGGCAAGCTGCCCACAGCAAGCTCTCGACGATAGATGGCGGTTAGCATACTGCCCAGCAAAGCAATGCCCAGCGCACCACCCAGTTCACTGCTGGTCTCGGCCATGCCCGAGGCAATACCGGCTTTCTCTGGTGGCACCGCCCCTACAATCGAATCGACTGCCAATGTGAACACCGGGCCCAGCCCCAGGGAAAACAAAGCATAAGCTGCAATCACCTCTACCAGGTTGACGCCAGCGCCGCCTTTTGCAAGCAACAGAAAACCGATTGTAGCCACAACAAAGCCGCCTGACATTACGAATGCTGGCCGTATCCGAACTACCAGCCTGGCCGTGTACATAGAGCCAACAATAAACGCGAGGCCAGACGGCGCCGACCATAAGCCGGCCCGGAGAGGCGTTAGTCCCAGAACGAGCTGCAGATACTGCGCAATAAACAGGAAGGAACCGAAGGCTACGAAAAAGCCTGCGATATTGATTAGCAGCGCACTACTGAACGACGGGCGCTGAAACAGCGACAAATCCAGAAACGGAACTTTCAAACGCGACTGGCGACGGACAAATACCACGCCGATAATCAGGCCCACGACAACTGACACAACAACTGGCCACCCAATCCCGTGAGAGGCCAGTACCTTGATGCCGAAAATAACTGAAAGCACCGCGCAGAGCGACAGCGCGGCACTGGTGATATCCAACTTCCCGGGGTCCGGATCCCGGAACTCTGGCAACAGCAGGGGCCCCAGAATCAACAGCAACACCATCACTGGCACAGCAATCAGAAACACTGAACCCCACCAGAAATAAGTCAGCAGAAATCCACCTACTACTGGCCCCAGAGCGCCGCCAGCAGAAAAACTTGCAATCCACACACCAATAGCAAAGGTTCGCTGCTTCGGATCATGGAACATGTTGCGTAACAAGGATAGCGTTGAAGGCGCCAGTGTCGCGGCCGCCAGGCCCAACAATGCACGGGCCGCCACCAGCATATCCGCGGTGGTTGAGTAGGCCGCAAGCACCGAGGCGGCCCCGAAAGCCACGGCCCCCATCATTAGCAGGCGCCGCCGTCCAATTCTGTCCCCAAGCGTGCCCATGGTAATCAGCGCACCAGCGAGCACGAAGCCGTAGATATCCATTATCCACAGCAACTGCGCACTGCTGGGCGCAAGATCTGCACTCAGGTGTGGAATGGCCAGATTGAGAACCGTCAGGTCCATTGAATAAAGCAGACATGGGAGTGCAAGAATTGCCAACCCCAACCATTCCTTCCTGCCGGCGCGGGCTGCGCTTGTAGATTCACTCATATCGAACCCCTGTCACGAGTAAAGCCAGAATGGCTTTTCCTATGCTGGTAGTCGTGGGGGAAACGGAGAAATCGACGACAATGGGTAGAAAGTTATTCTGGGGACGGCTAAGCAAATTGCACCCGGTCTTCCACGAAACGCACGCACGTCTTTCACAACTCAGTGCGCCAACGAACAGACCAGACGAAGCCAATAACCTATTCTGGGCCCATATGAGACAAGGGAGCCACCCAAACAGGACGTTACATCATGCGCCACTGGGATGGCGGCGCAACCCCAATTCCGGTTTTTTGAAAAGCAGGAGCTACCAATGAACAATATTGTCTATATCGTGGGTGCAGTAGTTATCGTCTTGGTGATTCTTTCAGTTCTCGGTTTCCGCTAGAACTCAACCTTACAGGCACTCCAACTACCACGGCCCCACAACATAACCCAGCTTCTCAGGTAACCAAAGGGCGATACCCGGTACCAGCATCACCAGCACCAGGCTGACCGCCATGGCGGCGGTAAAGACCAGCGCCCAGCCGATGGTGTGTTCCAGGCGGATGTTGGCGATACGGGTGGTGACCATCAGGTTGACGGCAACCGGCGGCGTGAACTGGCCTATGGCGATGTTCATCGCCAGCAGTATGCCAAACCAGATCGGGTTCCAGCCAAAATGGTTCATCAACGGCAGTACAATCGGAATCAGGATCAGGTAGATAGAGATCGCATCCAGCAACATGCCGGCAATCAGTACCAGTACCATCACCAGCCCAAGCAACACCCAACCGTTTTCAGACAGCGACAGCAGGGCATCTGCCAGGTGCTGGAATGTCCCAAGGGTGGTGCCGGCCCAGGCGAAGATGCCCGCCAGCGCGATGATGAACATGACCACGCCGGAGGTAACGGCGGCCTCAGTCATCAGACCCCAGAGGTTACGGAGGCTGAGATTGCGGTAGAGCACGCAACCGACGAGCACCCCGTAGGTTACCGCAACCACCGCGGCTTCGGTCGGAGTGAAAAGGCCTGAACGAAGCCCTCCAAGGATAATCACCGGCGCAAACAGGGCCGGCAGGGCTGCCTTGAAGCTGGGCCAGAACGGCGGGCGCTCAACCGCTTCCGGATCTTCCCAACGGTATTTTTTGGCGAAGTACAGTGCTGGCGCCAGCAGGGACACGCCCGCCAGGATGCCCGGAAATATGCCTGCGGCAAACAGCGCCCGCAGGTCTACACCGGGCACCACGATGGAGTAGAGAATCAGCGCAATGGATGGCGGAATCAGAATCGCCGTGGACGACGAGGCAGCAATGAGCGACGCCGAAAACGGCTGCGGATAGCCTGCTTTCCGCATGCTCGGCAGCATCACCATCGCGACGGCGGCAGCGTCTGCAGGGCCAGAACCACTCATGCCCCCCATGATCAGGCACACCAGCACTGCAACAACGGTCAGCCCGCCATGCCGGGGGCCGATAATCGCCTGGGCAAAACGCACCAGGCTGGCAGCAACACCCGCGCGCTCGAAAATAAGGCCGGTCAGGATAAACAGGGGAATCGCAATCAGAGGGTACTTGGCCACACTGTTGTAGGTGTTGGTGCCGAAGGTACCCAGCATGCTTGCCGGCAGCCCCGCCATAATGCCCACCAGTCCGCCCAGGCCAAGGGCAATCGCCACCGGCATTCCCAACAGCAAGGCCAGCAGGAAGCTGCCGATCATCAGCAGGTCAGGACTCATGGATCACCTCCGGATCTTTCTTGCCGCGCAGGCGGTCGACGAGGTTCTGAGTCATACGAATGATGATGGCGGCGGACAACAGTGGCAGCCAGATCACATAGATCCAGTTGGGCAGCCCCAGCCCCGGTGACAGCGACTCCCACTGGTATTCCTGCAGGGCGAAGGTACTGCCATACCATGTCATGATGCCTAGGACGATCACGCCACCCAGCCATTGCAGCACAAAGACCATCTTTTTTGCCCAGGGCGGGAGGTAATGCTCGATCAGCTCGATACGAATGTGCTGGTTCTGTCGCGCCGCCACCGCCGCACCCGCGAAGGTGAGCACCACCAGACAGAACACCGAGAATTCCTCGGTAAAAGCGAACGATGCATCACTGGCATAGCGAACGATTACATTACCCAGGCTGATCACGCAGATCGCAATCAGGGCAATGGTAGCCAGCCAGGCGTCGGGCCTGAATTTGGGGGGACGGGGCGGCATGGTGACTCCGGTTCGGAAAGAACGCCCGCCGATGGTGACGGGCGCCCGGGCAGGTCGCTGTTACTGGTTACGGTTGGCAACTGCGTCCTGGGCCTGCTTGACCAGATCCTCGCCAATGCGCGGCGTCCATTTTTCGTATACGGACTGGGTGGCGCTCTTAAAGGCCTCGCGTTGTTCGTCACTCAGCTCAGTGACTTCCACGCCGCGCTCCTTGATGGCTGCCAGGGTCGCATCGATTTCGCTGCGGGACTTCTCGATCTCCCACTCGCCGGCATCGATCGCCGCCTGCTTCAGCAATGCCTGGTCTTCCTCGCTGAACTGGTCCCAGACGCTGTTGCTGATAGCGAATACCAGAGGATCAGCCATGTAGTGCCAGCGTGTCAGATACTCCTGACCAACCTGGTCAATACGGGCCACATCAAAGACCGACAGGGGGTTTTCCTGGCCATCGACGGCACCGGTAGTCAGAGCCGGCTTGGCGTCAGCCCAGCTCATCTGGGTCGGGTTGGCGCCCAGGGCTGTAAAGGTATCCTGGAACAGCGGCGAACCGACAACCCGGATTTTCAGGCCGTCCAGATCGGATGGCTCTTCGATGGTCAGCTTGGAATTGGACAGTTCGCGGAAGCCGTTCTCACCCCAGGCCAGCGGGGTGACACCGCGCTTCTTGATGGCCGCAAATATGGCCTCGCCAGCCTCACCCTGGGTGATGGCATCAATGGCGGCGTAATCCGGCATCAGGAACGGCAGGGAAAACAGGTTCAGTTCAGGCACCTGCGGCGACCAGTTAATGGTAGAGCCGACCGCCATATCGATCAGCCCGGAACGCATGGCCGAAAACTCCTTGGTCTGGTCGCCGGAGACCAGTTGGGAGTTGCTGTAAATTTTCATGTTGATACGCCCATCGGAGCGCTCTTTAACCAGCTCCACCCATTTGTCGGCAGCTTGCCCCCAGGGGAAGGCGGACGGCAGAACGGTGGAGACGGTGTATTCATCCTTGTAGTCGGCCTGAGTAACGGCACTGAACATCAGAGTAGCGGCCGCGGCGGCCAGGAGGGAGCGACGTTTCAACATATGGTTTTCCTTTTTTATTGGGATTGTATCGGT
>CAZFPG010000146.1:0-7970 GCA_964521055.1 uncultured Marinobacter sp. | reverse complement strand
ACACGCAGCCATACCCGCCGGTAGTCAGGTGGTAGCCGGAAACAAGGGCAACGGCATTACCCTCATTCGCTGTGATGATGTGCTCTTTCGGGCTGCTGTGGTCATCAATATACGCGCAGAGGTTGGCAAGCAGCGAGTCGGGTACCCCCGCAAACAGGCCGATGCCTCCCTGCTTCAGGGCTTCGAAAAAATGATCAGGTGCCAGCATGGAGCCTCCTTAACGAGTGCCCGGAATCAGTTCAAGAATGTCCTTGATGGGCAGCATATCCGCATCGCATTCAGCAGAACGGTGGTGCTCCAGAATAGATTTGGCTGTCTTCATCATAGCGGGATAGGCGCTTCGCAAGAGCTGGTTGGCGTAGATGACTATGTTTACGCCGTGCTCCTGGAGTTCTTCCTCGGTTACGGTGTTATAGCTGGAGGGCACGGCCACCAGGGGCTTGCGATCATCCAATGTGTTGTAAAGCCGGCAGAACTCGAAGATTTCCGCCGGATCCTTCTGGCGGCTATGGATCATGATGCCGTCAGCGCCGGCCTCCAGGTAGGCTTTGGCGCGGGTGAAGGCGTCGTCGACCCCTTTCTCCAGGATGAGACTCTCGATCCTGGCAATGATCATGAAATCATCGGTGGTCTGGGCCTTCTTGCCCTCCCGAATCTTGTGGCAGAAGCCTTCAATGGAGTCCTGGGTCTGCGTGACATCGTTGCCGAACAGGGAGTTCTTCTTGAGGCCGGTCTTGTCCTCAATGATGGCGGCAGAGACACCGAGCCGCTCAAGGGTCTTGACGGTAAATTTGAAGTGTTCGGTCTGTCCGCCGGTGTCCGCATCGTAGATGATGGGCTTGGTGGTGACTTCAAGTACTTCATTCAGGGTGGTCATCCGCGCGGAGACATCGACAGCTTCAATATCCGGCTTACCCTTGGCGGTGGAGTCGGTCAGGCTGCTGCCCCACATGCCATCGAACTCGCGCTTGCCATCAGGAGTATCAATGGCTGTGTTCTCGATAATGAGGCCACTGAGGGCGTTGTGAATGTCGAGAAAGCGCAGTAACGGTTTTACCTTGAGCATTCGCCGCAGTGACTTGAGCCGCAGTTCGGGCGTGGTGCCGATTTCCTTCAGGGCCTTGTTCAACTGGGTCGAGGAAATGCCCTTGGTGTAGGGCACCTCCACCAGTTCACCACCCCATTGTGCCAGGGTATCGATGACTCGCTGGCGGGTTTGCCTCTGTACGCCGTTTTTCCAGTCATCACCGTGCACCACATAGTCGGGCTTTATGGCTTCCAGGTTTGGCACATAGTCCAGGGTGGTTTGCGGTATAACCCTGGAGACACCCTTGATGTTCTCGATCACCTGCTGGCGCTGCTCGAACTCCATGAACGGTACGCGCTTGTAGCTGGCGATCGCTTCATCGGTGAGCAGGCCTACAGTGACTTCTCCCAGTTCCTGGGCTTTCTTGAGTACATTGAGGTGGCCTGGATGCACAAGATCTGCACTCATGCCTACGTATACTGTTTTCATACCTGACCTTTTCAAATGCGTTCAGTCCAATTGCTTTCTGAGCTCGGACATTCGCTGAATTTTATCCCGATAGGGCGATAGCATAGATTGTATATGTTCGGTTTGTCCGATGCCGACGTTCTTGCAGGATTGCTCCGGATGAAAATACGGCCCGGAGTCCGGTGTTTCTTCGAGGCCGACGAAGTCACATACTCGACGCTCGGCTGTCTCATGATCGGTGACAAAGGTTTCGAACGGGAGCGTCAGTATGTCGCTTGCCGGCAAAGACTTTTTCAGGGAAACCAGGCTTTCCAGCTTGCGGGTAATACCGTCCAGCACAAACGCCACGGGGTCGGATCTGTCCCCTGAAAATGCCGGGTCTGACTTGGCTTTACCCAGTTTGCCCTGGCGCTCAACTTCGGCGAACTGATCTTCCGGGTCCCGGTGTACAACAATCAGTTTGCAGGGTTTGAAGATATCGAGAGCAATCTGCTCGTGACTTCCGATCCACAGTGGCTGGTTCCACACAAAGGCCTGCTTTTCCGGGGCATACACCTTGCCCATGTCACTGATCCACTGGCCCCACGGGGCGGTGTCTGAGGGGTTGCCGCCGTTGCTGAGATGGTCGCGGCAGTGCTTGAGTGCCTTCAGTTTGAGCTGGATATGCCGCCACTGTTTTTTCAGTGGAAGATTCTCCTGCTCTTTGCCCGCGAGGCGTTGGGCAAACGCGGGCAGGAGCTTCCCGAATACAGTTTCCAGCCACATCAGCCGGATTAAATGGCTGGCCCTGGCTGCGGAGTTGGCCGTTACCGCACTTATAACCCGGCCCTCACGCTTGATATCGGTAAACTCGCCGTTGGGGGTGAAACACTGGGGATGGCCTTTGAGGTAGTCCACAACCGCACCAGACCCGGACCAGTATATGCCGACAACAAGAATATTGGTTTTCGGGGAGGGAGTGCTCACTCGGCGTCCTCACTGGTTGCCGTTTCCAGAAACGCGTTGACCACAACCTTGCTTCTGAAGGGTTCCAGCCATTCCGGTTTCACTGTTATGGGTAAACGGGAGGCCGTGGAAGCAAGGCCGTCTGCCAGCCCTTCCACAGTGCGTGGTGTCAGGAAGGCTTCCAGTTCACCACGGAATACGTCCCGTACGCCGCCGCGGCTGTCGACAGACAGAATAGGTGTGTCGCACGCCAGTGCCTCAGTCAGCACAATGCCCAGGCCTTCGTACTCCGAGGCCAGCACGAAAAGATCTGCCCGTTTCATCCAGGGGTAGGGATTCCTGCGCTTGCCGGCAAAGTAAACCCGATCTGCAATCCCCAGGGTCAGGATTTTTTCTTCCAGCTTGTCCCTCAAAGGGCCTTCACCCACGATAACCAGCTTGTGGCTGATGCCGGATCTCGCAAAAGCCTCCAGAAGCAGTTCGTGCCCTTTCTGCGGGACGAGGCGGGCCACATTGAGGATGTAGGGTTCGCCGGGGATATCCGGATCCTGTTCCTGCGCAAGGGCGTGGATCTGCTCGACAGGGCAGGGGTTGGTGACCACCCGCAAGCTCTTCGGTTTTACTTCCCCTTTGTCAAACGCTTCTCGTGCTGACTCCAGAACGCCGGATGACACGCAGGCAAGATGTCGGTCGTGGAATACCAGCTTCCATTCCAGCTTTTTCTGCCATAGCGGCCGGTCGTAGTGGATGACGTTCTCGAGGACATATACGTTGCGGTCATCGCGAAATGACCAGAAATATTTGAAGGTGCCCAGCCCCCTGAAAACAATGCGGTCGAAGCGCCCGAAGCGCTTCTCGATGGAGCAAATGTGGCGTTTCAGCAGCCAGCCGATGAGCCAGCCCACCCACATGAAGTGGGATTTCGGCAGCAGCACGCCCAATAGCAGACGCGAGAGAAGAAACACGGGGATGCCAATGATCGACTTCATCAGCGCCTGGAACTGGTCAAAATGGTGCAGCTGAACTGCGGAATTCGCGGGGGCGAGATCGTTGGGTCGGTTACGGCAGGACAGCAAGTGGCTCTCATGGCCCTCGTCGGCAAAAGCGTCGGCCAGGTTAACGGCGACCCGCTCCATGCCACCCATCTTCAGGCTATGGATAACAACCAGGGTTCTCATGCAGCGGAGCTCTTTTTGATGCCGTTTTCTGCCCAGAAGGTACGGTTGTCTTTCACCGCCTTGCGGATAGCCCGGTTCTTCGCCCAGATTTCTGGTTTGGAATAACCCCGGGCGTGGTCCAGGTGCAGGCATACGGTGCTGTAGCGGATCTGTTTTGATTTGTGGCCGTAGTTCCACAGGCGCTCGCCCAGTTCCCTGTCCAGGCCGCCGTACTGCATGTCTTCATTGAAGCCGTTGACCGCAATCAGGTCTTTTGTCCAGGTGGAGCTGTTCATGCCGTTCCAACTGGCCGCCGCCGGGGTTATGGCATTCAACAGCTTCTTTTTCAGGGTTGAACGGGACAGTTTCCAGAGCTTGTGGTTCTTTGGCTGGCCCTTGTTGACGAGCCATTGCGGATCAAAGATAACACCGCTGCGGATATCCTCGTCAGAGATGGCTTCGGATACCGGCATGGTGAGCTTGATATAGCCGCCAGAAAGAAAGTGGCCGGGTTCGGCCAGCCGCTGATGGGTTTCGATAAAGGTTGGTTCAGGAACGCAGTCACCGTCCGTGAAGATCAGGTAGTCGCAGTCGGTTTCACCAATCGCCTTGTTGAGGATCTGGCACTTTCGAAAACCATCGTCTTCATGCCATACATGGTCAATCTGCAGGATGCCATGTTCGCGGAACTGGTCGATCAGGGCGCGGGTTTCGTCGGTGGATCCGTCATCTGCAATGATAACCCGGAAGTCCTTCTGGCTCTGGCTTTCATAGCCCGTGAGAGCCTTGCTCAGCCACAAGGGGGAATTGTAAGTGGTGATCACAACACCAATGCGTTCTGGGGACATGAATCCGGCCCGGCCTTTTTTCAGGAAAACATTCAGTCATGAAGACTGATTCGGTAGGCGGATTATACAGTTTTAGGCCCCGGCAGGCACAGGCTGTAACCGCGGGATTCACTTACATACCCGCCCGGGCTTGTAAGGGTGGGGCTGGCCAGTGGGGCGGTGGCGGAAACGCTTGTATTCCCATTGGTATTGTTCCGGCACTTCCCTGACGACGTTCTCAATGGACCTGTTCAGGGCCGTGGTGGCAATGACCGGGTCCGGGTCGGCAATGCCGGGCTCACATTCACGGATTATAAGTCGAAAACCCTGGCCGTCTTTCAGTCGCTCGGAGTAAGTCATCAGGGGCTTGGCACCGGATTTCTGCAGCAGCTTGGAGACCAGTGTCATGGTACGCACGTCCATGCCAAAGAATGGCGCATAGGCATTCCCTTTTCCCCGCGGGCTCTGATCCGGGAGTATGCCGGCGACCTCGCCTTCCCGCAGCAGGCTGATCAGTCGTGCCAGCCCACGGCGGTCACCACGAACCAGTTCCGAGCCCATGCGGCCCCGTACCCGGATCATGTAGTCTTCGAATTCCTTGATGTGAGGCGGGCTGTAGAGGGCAGCCATACGGTAGCGGGAGGAAAAGTACAGGCCGGTGAGCTCCCAGTTCCCCAGGTGTGGCGCCAGCAGCAACAGGCCGCGGCCATCTTTTTTTGCCTCGGCCAGAAGTTCTTCGCCCTCGATTTCCCGGATCAACTCCAGGCAGCGTTCCACCGGCCATTCCCACATCAGTGGAATCTCCATCATGGTCTGGCCGGTATGGCGCAGGCTGGAGCGGATCATGCGATGGTGCTGCTCTTGTGTCAGCTCCGGAAAGCAGATTTTCAGATTGATATCGGTGGTTTTGCGGGACTGGGTTCTGAACATCCAGCCGATCATGCCCAGGAAGCGGCCAATGAGCTGGGCACCACGCAGGGGCAGTTTGCCGGCAAGCCGGAGGGCGGTGATCAGTAGCGTTGCTTTGGAAAAGGCCATAATCCGGAGGACAATCAACAGGAAACAGGATGAGCGGAAGCTACCACCATCCGGCCTGGGCGGCAAGGTCGGTGAACGCCTGGTGGCCTGTTCATAGTTTCTGGGAGGCTTCCCAGCTTTCCTTGCGCTCACCGGTTTCCCAGTTGATGCGGAGATAGAACCGCCTGATCCGGCGGCGGATGTAGCGCCGGCGCCAGGCCGGTAGGGCAGCCAGTTTGTCGGGTATGGTCGGGGCGCCAAGCCCGTCAACCAGAAACAGCTCCCGCTGGCCATTTCTGTCGGCAATCACCAGGTTATGGGGCAGCAGGTTACGGGTCAGGATGCCGGTTTCAAGCAGCCAGTCGCAGAATCGCCCTGCCGCGTGCTGGATTTGCTGGTCGAACCCCTGGCGTTGCAGGTAGCGCTCAAGTGTTTCGGCGGGTGCGCCATCGCTCCCGAACAAGAACTCACTGACGTTCGCTGGTCCGAGAGAGGTATCGGCAGTGCCGTGGAACTGGGGCAGGTGGGCCCAGACCAAAGAGCTTTGCTTACCGGCGAGCAGCTTCCTGATGGCCTTCTGCTGGTGGGCCCTGAGCTCTTGCAGGTTGTCATCGATTCTGGCCTTGCCGAGCACCTTTTTGGGCCAGGCCTGGCGTTGAAAGCGTGCCTCGATGTTTTCAGGGCGCAGGACTTTGAGACACAATGCGGGATTGTCCGGGTGCTGATAGCAGTGCCGGTTGTAGCCAGAGGCAAAGGGCTCAAGGCCAGACAGGTCAATCATTGATGGGGGCCCATTGCAGCGAGTTTGAAGTAGACCTTCTCGGTTCTGGCGACCATCGCTTCAATTGTCATTTCAGTCCGTGCGTAGGCCATGGCGGATTGCTCCATCTCACGAAGTTTTTCCAGCGCCGCTAGGTGCCTGTCTAGTAACCGGTAAATTGCCTCAGGAGAGCTGTTTTCAGCCAGGGCGGCGGCTGGCAATAATTCCTGCGCCCCTGCTATCGGGGTTGATAGCACCGGGCAACCAGATTGCAACGCTTCGATAAGAACATAGGACAACCCTTCCCGGTGTGAACTGATGAAGCAAACATCTGCATGCCTCAACCAATCCCCAATGTTCTGCTGGAAGCCAGGCAGAGAAATTCGGGAGCACAAGCCCTCGTTGGCTACCTGCCTCTCCAGCGAAGAGCGCTGACTACCCTCTCCGAGAATAGTGAGCTGCGAATTGGCATTCAGTTTCGCCCATGCAGAAATGAGGGCATCAAATCCTTTAACAGTTTCTAGTCGACCAATTGCGACAGCTTGAATCGCGTTTTGATTGCCTGGCCACGATAAATGTGGGGCAGTTTGCAATTCGGATTTGTGGGCGCTTCCGTGATAAATGAGAGTTTTACGGGGATGATCAACGGTTGCCATAACTGCTTTGCTAATGCATATGACAGCGTCCATTTTAGTAATTCCGCTATGGTGTTTCTTGATACCGTGGACTGTGCCTACTGTCTTCATTCCAAGCTTCGTCTGGCTCAGTAGCTCAATGGCTTTGTTGCCATGTCCATGGCCGATATCGGGACTTATCCTTCGGAGAGTGCGGCGAAGCTTCCACTTAAGAATGGGGTTACGTCTCCCAAAATGGACTGGCAGCGGATGGAACTGTGTGGCGTCGCCAATGCGATGTTCATAAGCCGGGTGCGCGATGAGGTGAACTGTATGCCCTCGGCGTGTGAGGGCATCGGCCAATTCAACTGTATGCTTTTCCATGCCGCCCCAGTCCGTGCCAGGAGTGGCCAGCAACATCGCGATTGTGAGATTTTCTCTCGTGTTCACTGTTCCTCGTTTCTTTGCTTGAGTAGACGGTTATAAACATCGAGCGTTGTTTCGGTCTGGGCTTCCAGCTGGAAGCGCCAGGGAATCTCGATCTCCGGCCGGGGCTCGTCAATCAGGGACAGAGCGGTTTGTGCAAATGCCTCTATGTCATCTGGCTGCACCAGGCCCTCAGGGAAACAGGCCCGCAGGGTTTCGGCGGCACCGCCGCGGTCGAAGGCGGCCACTGGTGTGCCCGAGGCCAGCGCCTCGGTGACGGTGCGCCCGAAGGGCTCTGGCTTGGTGGACATGTGGCAGACCACATCTGCCAGCAGATACAGGGTCGTCATGTCATTGCGCTGGCCGAGGAAACTCACCTTGTCTGTCAGGTTCAGGCGGGCGCGTTCCTTTTCAAGCTCTTCAAGGAAGCTCTCCTTGCCGGGTTCCGCGCCGCCTACAATGATGCCGTGACAATCCGGCCGTTCCTGTACCAGTTGTGCCATCATGGCCAGAAAATCCAGTTGGCCTTTCCATCGCGAAATGCGCCCGGGCATCATGATGATTTTCTGGTCCGCCAGCTGCGGGTACTGCCGGAACCAGCGGTCCAGCCACTGGGAACTGAGCTCCCGCTGCCGGAAGGCGTCCACATCCACGCCGCGCTGGATGACCGTCAGTTTTTCTTCCGGCACCGGATAGTTATTCAGGACATAACTCTTCACACACCCGGAC
>CAZFPG010000145.1:5457-8030 GCA_964521055.1 uncultured Marinobacter sp. | reverse complement strand
GACCGCCGTACGGGTATCGTAGGTATCCACCAGCAGCGTTGTGCCCGGGTACAGTTCGGCGTATACCCTGAACGCATCCATTTCATCGCGACAGGCCTGCACAAAACTGTGGGCCATCGTGCCGTAAACAGGCATGTTGAAATCCAGGCCCGCCAGGACATTGCTGGTGCCCGTCAGCCCGGCCAGGCGATAAGCCCTCACAGCCCGGTGCGCGGCATCCACACCATGAGTCCTGCGCATGCCAAAATCGACCACAGGACGCCCGTCGGCTGCGAATGTCAGCCGGACCGCCTTGGACGCCAGAACGGATTCCAGATGCACGTAGTTCATTACCAGACTTTCCAGCAGTTGAACTTCGGCAATCGGCCCTTCTACTTCCAACAGGGGCTCCTGGGGAAACAGGGGCGTGCCCTCGGCAACCGCGTAAACCGAGCCGCTGAACCGGAAATTCTTCAGCCAGTCGAGAAATCCGGGCTTGAACCGGTCGAGGGCATCCAGTCGCTCAATGTGTTCGTCGGTAAAGCCCAGGGATCCAATGATGGACACCACGCTCTGCTGGCCGCAGGCGAGCACGAAGTTCCGGTTGTCCGGGAGCTCGCGAAAAAACAGGCTGAACACCGCCGTGTCATCCATGCCCTCGGACCAGTAGGCCTGGGCCATTGCCAGCTCATACAGGTCCACCATCAATGACAGGTCGCCTTCTCTGACCAGCGGGGGTTGTTTCAGCACAGATCTGCGCCCTCCTGTTTCAGTTCCTCGAAGACGGCCGGCGCCGCCTCTTTGACGGCCCGGGTACCGTCGGAAATGAGTTCAACCTCGAACCCCAGCTTCAGTGCGTCCTTCACGGTCGCCTGAACACACACGTCAAGTGCCAGCCCGGCCACAAACAGGCGATGGATGCCATGGCGCCGGAGGTAGCTGTCCAACTGGGTGCCGTCGAACGCTGAATAGGCGTCGGTGTCGAACGCAGTCCCCTTGCTGACCCGGATCGCGGAATCAGGGAGCTTCATCTTTGGATGGAATTCAGCCCCCGGAGTATCCTGGACACAATGAACCGGCCAGGGCCCACCACGGTCCTCGAAGCTGATGTGGTCAACGGTGTGCCAGTCGCGGCTGGCAAGGATCGGCCAGCCTGCATCCTGCGCCCTGGTTATCCACTCATTGATGGCTGGAAAAATCTCGTCACTGCCCGGAACAGCCAGACTGCCGCCCTCGCAGAAGTCGTTCTGAACATCAACCAGTAACAGAGCATTTGGCCCAGTACCCATAAGAAGTCCTCCCATGGTTTTACCAGATGTAGATGTTCGTTCAGATCATCGAATCTCAGCTTCCCTCTATCCTGAAGCCTATTTTAAGCACAACCTGATAGTGTCCAACCTTGCCATCAGCGACATGGCCACGGGTTTCCTGAACCTCAAACCACTCGATGTTCCGAAGGTTTTTGCTGCATTCGACAATCGCATTTTCGATGGCATCCTCGATACTTTTCTTCGAAGAGCCAACCACTTCCACCTTCTTGTAAACATGATGGTTGGACATGACACCTCCTGTTTCAAGGTCGTGTATCGTCAGGCAAACTGTTTGGCTGCCTGTGTTTTCAGCCTATACCAGTAAACTGTAACCAGCAAACAGCCGATTTTTCGTGCACGGGAACTTTAGGGAGTAACTGAACTCTGAGGTTTCCTGTGTCGTAAACTGATGGTTACCCTTACTGTTCCCCGGACCCCTATGAGAAGAATCAAGCATTGTTTTATTGGCGCGGCCCTGATACTTGCGCTGTTATTGGCAGGCCCTCTCCTCCTGGCGGCCTGCGCTGGCCTTCAGGATTCCGGTAGCTGGCGAACGGCCGACCGCTCCAGCGCGGGCCTTGCCCCTACGCCTGATCAGGAGAGGGGCGCGGTGGTGCAGGTCTACGGTGCACGTGCATACAATTGGCGAGGCTATTTCTCTCTACACATGTGGATCAGCACAAAAGATGCTGGGGCCAGTACTTACTATGTGCATGAGGTAACCGGTTGGCGCCACTATGTTGTCCAGTCACGACCTGATGATCCGGACCGCGCCTGGTATGGCTCCAAACCTGAATTGTTTGCGGATATTCGGGGGGAGCAGGCAGAGCAGATTATTGAGCAGCTTGGTGATGTGATCAAAGAGTATCCTTACCCGACGACATACGAGGCATGGCCCGGCCCCAACAGCAATACGTTTGTGGCGTGGGTGATCCGCCGGATTCCGGAGATGGAGGTGGCACTTCCAAGCCATGCCGTCGGTAAGGACTATCTGGGAAATGGTGTGCTGTCTGAAGTGCCGGGCGGAAGCGGTTATCAATTATCGTTTGGTGGTTATTTCGGTGTGCTGGCTGGTGTTCGGGAGGGCCTCGAGCTTAACATCCTGGGGCTTTCCCTGGGCGTCAATCCTATGGGGCTTGGCATCAAGCTGCCTGGCATTGGGGAACTGGCACTGCGCAACACGAATCCTATGGCCAAGGAGTTGGAATCGGAGCCTGGGCCGCGTGCTGCTGAGACGACCGAGGCAGGGACGGGCTCCCAAAAAACGCTGTAAATACGTCCCTG
>CAZFPG010000145.1:0-5357 GCA_964521055.1 uncultured Marinobacter sp. | reverse complement strand
CGTCCCTGCCCCGACCTGATTCAGTGTCGGCCTTATAGCGCCGTGATTCCTGCGTAACGGACAAACCCAGCTGCTGCAATACCTGCTGCAATGGCCGGCAACGGCTTTTTGGTGGCCAGCATGATAACCGCCGTAACAACTAATGCTGCTAACGAGCCAGCATCACCGCTGAATGCCATGGGGACGATAATCGCGATCAGCACCGAGCTGGCCATGGTGTTGATGAAGCTTTCGATGCGGGGGTTGATCGTCACGAAAGACATCAGGAACACGCCGCCGAAACGGGTCACCATGGTGACTAGCGTCATGATTGCGATCAGGGCCAGGATGCCGGCGGTGGTGGTTTCAATACTCATGTCGAGGATCCCTCCTCAGCAGCCACTTCATCTTCGCCGGGTTTGTTTTCCAGCCAAAAAAAGCCGATAGCGCCCCCGGCCAGCGCGCCGACCACCACGTGGGTATTCGGGGGCAGCCATTTCCAGGCGGCCAGGGACGAGAGCGCGGCAACGGTCCATGCCACCAGTGTTCGGGGTGACTTGTTACCACCCAGCGCCATGGCCAGCAGGAAGCAGCCGAGGACCATGTCCAGGCCCAGGGACCGGGGGTCCTGCAGTAAACCACCGAAGTACACGCCGAGCCAGGTTCCGATGATCCACGCGATCCACAGGGCGAGCCCGCCGCCGAGGATGACTTCCAGGTTGCGTTTGCCGCTCTGGTATTCCTGGGCAGACACCGCCCAGTTGGCGTCGGTGAGAAACAGCAGCAGGCCGTAGCGGCGGCCCGGGGGCATGTCCCGGAGCATGGGATACAGCGAGGCGCCCATCAGCAGGTGTCGGGAGTTGATGGCAAACACCACGGCAATCAAGGGGATCAGGGAGACTTCGCTGCCCCACATGTCCACGGCGGCAAACTGGGAGGCACCGGCAAATACGGTGAAACTCATCAGGATGGCCTGCAGTGGTTCGAGCCCTTTCTGGACAGCGGCCAATCCGAAGGCAGCACCGAATGCCACCACGAATAACGAGATGGGAAGTAACCTGAAAAATTCGGCGCGGACTTTCTCAGGTTGCAGCTGGTAGGAATATGTACTTGCGTTCATCTAAGCAAGCTAATGAAACCAGCATGGAATGCGTATAGGTAGATGCCGAAGCGTCAGATCTGGTTCAGTGTCTCAGCCAGGGTTTCGCTGATGCGTGCGTTCAGCTTCAGGTCCACCAGGGAGTCGGCTCGGGTGCGGCCCAGGTTCAGTGTCGCCATGGGCTTGTTCCACTCTTTGGCATAGCGACAGAAGCGGAATCCGGAGTAGACCATCAGCGATGACCCGATCACCAGCAGGCCGTCGCTGGCCTTGAGCGTGTCCAGAGCGGAATAGACCCGGTCTTTGGGGACATAATCCCCGAAGAACACCACGTCCGGCTTCAGTATCCCGCCACAGCAGGGGCAGTCAGCAATGCGAAAGCCGGAGAAGTCCACTTCAAGGTCTGCATCTCCGTCGGGTGCTGCTCCGGCGGAGTATTGTTCAAAGTGCGGGTTCATGTCGGCACATCGTTCGTGAACCTCATCCCGCTTGCAACGGGAACCACAGCTCATGCAGATGACTTCGTCAGCCCTGCCATGCAGGTCAGTCACTGAAAGGCTGCCTGCTTGCTGGTGCAGGCGGTCCACGTTCTGGGTAACAACCAGGCAGCTGTGATTGCGTGATTCCAGCTCAGCCACGTGATGATGGGCAATATTGGGCCTGGCGTTGCGGATAACCGGCCAGCCGATCAGGCTGCGGCCCCAGTAGCGCTGCCGGACTTCCATACTGGTCATGAAATCCCTGTGCTGTACCGGTTGCCTGCGCTTCCAGGCACCGTCGCCATCCCGATAGTCCGGAATGCCGGAATCCGTGCTGACACCGGCACCGGTCAGTATCACCAGGCCCGGGTACCGGTGAATAAACTCCGCCAGCATCGCACCGGCCTGCTCCGGACAATGCTGTACCAGTGGCTGGTCGTTGGCCGGCATGGTTATACCCCTGGTGGGCTGTGGTATTGCAGACATCAAGATCACACCTGTTTGAATATCACTCTACTTTAGGGAGCAAACTCTGCGTTGCCAATGGCATTGGCAGAAAACCACACCTACCCGGGCAGACTTATGTCCATATTTTAATTGTGCACAATATAATTGTGTGCGATCATTATTAGCGCAAAGCCACTGAAAATTGATGCGCCACAGCGCGCCAGAAAGGAGAGTCAGGACATGTCTATTGAACAGGTTTTATACCGCGCTTCAGCAGAAGCCACCGGCGGCCGTGACGGCCGCGCTATTTCCTCCGACGGTATCCTGGATGTTGAGCTGGCCACACCGAAGGAACTCGGGGGTGCCGGCGGCAAGGGCACCAATCCGGAGCAACTGTTCGCAGCCGGTTATTCCGCGTGCTTTATTGGTGCCATGAAGTTTGTGGCAGGACGGGACAAGCTGCCCATGCCGGAAGACACTTCCATTGAAGGTGTGGTTGGTATTGGCCAGATCCCGGGCGGTTTCGGTATTGAAGTGGAACTGAAAATCTCACTGCCCGGTATGGACGATACCCAGGCCGAACAGCTGATCAACGAGGCCCACAAGGTGTGCCCCTACTCCAACGCCACCCGTGGCAATATTGACGTCACGTTGACCCGCGTGTAACCGGAGACATCTTCCGGCGTGGGTTATCGAAAAGGCAGTGGGCTTCCCCGCTGCCTTTTTACATCAGGTCGGCAAATTCCACCGACACCATGGGAATGACCGACAGCGCCAGCAACAGGCCCATGGTCCAGTTGAACCAGCGGCGATAGACCGGTTTCTGCAGTAACCGCCGCAAGCCGGCACCACCCAGCATCCAGGCCCCGACGCAGGGCACTGCCACCACCATGAACGCAACAGCAATCCAGGTTGCCTGCTGGATCACCTCACCACTGACCGTGGTAAAGGTTGCCAATGCGCCCACCGCCATTACCCAGGCCTTGGGATTCACCCACTGAAAGGCAGCCGCCTGCCAGAAAGACAGAGGCCGGCTGGCGTCATCCTCTTCAATTTCTGTGGCCGTCGTGGCGATGCGCCAGGCCAGATACATCAGATAGCTGATGCCCAGCACCTTGATCACCTGGTGCATCACCGGCACCGCCTCGAACACCTTGCCAAGCCCCATACTGATTGCCAGCACCATCGCCGGAAAACCGATGCAGATGCCCAGGTAATGGGGCAGCGTGCGCCATACCCCGAAATTCAGGCCCGAGGTCATCACCATGATGTTGTTCGGGCCGGGAGTGGCGGTCGACACCAGCGCAAACAGTAAAACGCTTAAAAGCACTTCCATGGTCATCTCTCCGGTCCCTGGGTTTTCCAGAATGGCTTGCGCACCTCAGCCTGTCGCTGCGCTTCGGTCAGCCCTATGTCGGCCAGCAGATGATCGCTCAGCTGGGCCAGTTGCCTCCGGGTGCGATGGGTCCGAACCATCCGCATCAGCCACTTCCCGGAAATCACAGCCATGACCGCTTTCAGCGCTTTCGCCACGACGTCAGTCTTGCGAATAATCCCTGCGTGGGTCAGCGATTGGGTATTTACAGTCGTCATGGCCGTTCTCCTTCATGTGCTGTTTATGAGCCAGTTCATCCTAAACCGCTCATTGCAATGGTTACAGATTCACTTTGTTGGGTTTTTGACCAGCACAGATGCCATAAACCCATAACTGTCATGGTCAATTTTGATTCATCTGTACTGGTGCCGGGCGAAAGTGGCGAGAGCGGGGAAAGAGAATGGCGGTGATTCAGAACTTCGGGGAGCGGATTCGGGAAAGCCTCCGACGCATCTCATCCGCGCCCAGGCGATTCATCAATGCAATGTTCTGCTCCGGTATGAGTTCCGCTCCCGGATAGCCGGCAATGGCCCGCTCAAGGCTTGCTTCCCGCAGCAGGTGCAACATCGGGTAAGGCGATCGATTGGTGTAGTTCTCCGCGTCTTCCGGTTCGGTGCCACCGAACTGGTAGTCGGGGTGGAAGCTGGCAATCTGATAGATCCCTTCCAACTCCAGGTGCGCCAGAAGCCCGTCAGCGACGGCAAGAAATTCGTTGTACACCATGAAATCCTGCAACACGGAAGGGTGCACCAGCAGCGTTGTTTCAACGTCCGGGTGCTCATTCAGATACAGCAGTTCGTCTTGCAGCGTTAACAGCAGCGCCTCTTCCGAACCGGCCTCGGTAACCGTATAACGAATTCGCTCTTTCACCATTTCCCTGCGGGCGAAAGGGCACAGGTTCAGGCCAATCACCACATCCGACACCCATTGGCGGGTGGATTCAATAACTGGATTGTGGTCCACGTGGACACCCCCACATTTTGAGAAAAGGGACCGACACGCCTGCGGCGAGTCATGATATGTTAAGCAAGCTTACAATAATTCCGTTACCGATACCGGAGATCAGAAATGGACGTGGCAAGAACCCCCGAGGAACGATTCGAACGCCTGCTGGACTACCCTTTCGCCCCGCACTATGTAGAAGTCGATGGCCTGCGCATGCATTATGTCGACGAAGGACCCACCGACGCCAAACCCGTGCTGATGATGCACGGCGAGCCTTCCTGGTCTTACCTGTACCGCCACATGATCCCCATCTGCGCCGCCGCTGGGCACCGGGTGATAGCGCCGGACCTGATCGGCTTTGGAAAATCCGACAAGCCCACTGACATCAACGATTACAGCTACAAGAAGCACATGGACTGGATGCAGAACTTTCTGGACCAGACCGGGCTAACCGACATTACCCTGGTGTGCCAGGACTGGGGCTCATTGCTGGGCCTGCGCTTGGCGGCCGAAAACCCGGACCGGTTCCGAGCCATCGTCCTGGGCAACGGCATGCTGCCAACGGGCGACCAGCCCTTGCCGAAGGCCTTCCATATCTGGAAAACGTTTGCCGTGCGCAGCCCCTGGTTTCCCATTGCCCGCATCATCGACACCGCCAGCTTCCGCAAGCTGGGCCCCGATGAAAAACGCGCCTACGACGCCCCCTTCCCCAACAAAAAATACAAAGCCGGCGCCCGGGCCTTCCCCAAACTGGTCCCAGCTTCACCCAACGACCCGGCCACCGAAGCCAATCGTGCGGCCTGGAAGGTTCTGGAACAATGGGACAAACCCTTCCTGACCACCTTCAGCAACGGCGACCCGGTCACCCGCAGCGGCGACAAATACGTTCAGGAACGCGTCCCCGGCGCCAAAGGCCAGCCCCACGTCACGCTCACCGGTGGGCATTTCCTGCAGGAAGATTCGCCGGTGCAATTTGCCAATGCGGTGAACGAGCTGCTTGCAAGAATGGATGGCGGCGAATTGTAGCGCACAA
>CAZFPG010000144.1:0-8048 GCA_964521055.1 uncultured Marinobacter sp. | reverse complement strand
GTAATGCCCCAGATGGATCTCATTATTGAGGTCGTGGATGCACGCCTGCCGTTCAGCAGTGAAAACCCGCTGGTTCCTGCCCTGCGGGGCGATACGCCGGTAATAAAGGTGCTGAACAAACGTGATCTTGCGGATCCGGGCATCACCGATCAGTGGCTGGCCTGGCTGGAGAAGGAGCGTGGCGTGCGCGCCATCACCATGACCCACAACCAACGTGCGGAAGCGCTGGATATCCTGCGCCTGACGGGTGAGATGACGCCGGGCCACGATCGCCAGAAGCGGGCCCTTCGGGTGATGATTCTGGGCATTCCCAATGTCGGTAAATCCACGCTGATCAACACCATTGCCGGCCGGCCAGCCGCCAAGACGGGTAACGAGCCTGCGGTGACGCGGGCTCAGCAGGCCATCAAGCTGCCGGATAATGTACTGCTGTATGACACCCCCGGATTTCTCTGGCCCAAACTGTCACCGGAGGCCTGCGGCTACCGCCTTGCCATCAGTGGCGCCATCCGCAGTGCGGTGATTGAGTTCGAGGATGTGGCCATGTTCGAGGCGGACTATCTGCTGGAGGCCTATCCAGAGCTGGTGATGGCGCGCTACGGGTTTGAGGAAAAACCAAGGGACGGGCTGGCGCTGATGGATGGTATTGCCCTTAAGCGGCGCTTCCTCGGCCGTGGCGGCGTGCCAGACCTGCACAAGGTGTCGGAGATACTGCTCAACGAGTTCCGTTCCGGCAAGCTGGGCCGCATTTCGCTGGAAACACCGGAAATGGTGGAAAGGGAGGCCCGGGAAGAAGCGGAGCGCCAGCACGCAAAGAACGAGAAATCCTGACGCCTACTCTGGCCTCACAGTGCCCCGTACCAAGGTCAAATATCACTTGGGCGCCAAAGCGCCTAGACTGTTGGTATAGCCAGAGACAAAGAAGGACCTGCCCGGTTTTCCCGGTGCAGGCCTTGTTAAGGAGGAAGGTATGAGACGGGTTGTAATCACCGGCATGGGCATTGTTTCCTGCCTGGGCAACTCCACGGACGCGGTGCTGGAAAGCCTCAGAACGGGTAAATCCGGTATCCGGTTTAACGAGACCTATCGGGACATGGGCTTCCGCAGCCAGATCGCGGGCTCCATTGACGTGGATACCTCGGTCATTGACCGCAAGACCCGACGTTTCATGGGCCAGTCAGCCATGTACAGTTTCCTCGCCATGGAGGAGGCCATCGCCTCTGCCAGACTTACCGACGAGATGATTTCCAATGATCGCACCGGGCTGATTGCCGGTTCCGGCGGTGCGTCCAGCGCCAGCCAGGTGGAAGCGGTGGACATCATGCGCGAGAAAGGCGTGAAGCGCATAGGTCCCTACATGGTGCCCAGAATCATGACCAGCACCGTGTCAGCCTGCCTGGCTACAGCGTTCAAAATCCGCGGCGTGAACTACTCCATGTCGTCCGCCTGCGCCACCAGTGCCCACTGTATCGGCCACGCCGCCGAACAGATCCAGGCGGGCAAGCAGGACATCGTGTTTGCCGGGGGTGGTGAGGAAGAGGACTGGAGCCTGACCATGCTGTTCGATGCCATGGGTGCCCTCTCCACCAAATACAATGAAGCCCCGGAAACCGCTTCAAGACCCTTCGATAGTGGCCGTGACGGCTTTGTAATCGCCGGTGGTGGCGGCATGGTGGTAGTGGAAGAACTGGAGCATGCCCTCAGGCGTGGTGCGCCAATCATTGCCGAACTGACCGGCTATGGCGCCACATCCGACGGCCACGACATGGTGGCCCCGTCCGGGGAAGGCGCCATGCGCTGCATGCAGCAGGCGCTGTCCACGGTGAACACATCGGTTGACTACATCAATGCCCATGGCACCAGCACACCGGTCGGTGACGTGGCGGAAATGAAAGCGGTGCGGAATGTCTTTGGTGACAGGGTGCCGCAGATTTCCTCCACCAAGTCCCTGTCCGGGCACTCCCTGGGAGCATCCGGGGTCCATGAAGCCATCTATTCACTGCTCATGCTGCAGAACGGGTTTATCGCCGGCACCAAAAACCTGGCAAACCTGGATGACACCATTGCCGGCATGCCGGTGGTGGGGCCAGAAGCCAAACAGGCGGAGCTCAGCACGGTGATGTCCAATAGCTTCGGGTTTGGCGGCACCAACGCTTCCCTGGTGTTTACGAAAGCCTGAGGCTTTTCTGGCAATCCTGGCCGCCAGTTCAGGCACTTTCGTAGGTATCTGCTTATAATTGTCAATGGCATTGGTCATTGGCAAGGCCCACCGTTCGTACTAGAGTACGGCTTTGACATGAATCCAGAATCAGGGCATCACCAGCGCCCGGGGCCGGGATAGGTGGAGCTGCTGGACGTGGAAGCATTACAGACAGTCAACCGGCTGGTTCGTCAGTCAACTCCCTGGGCCCATTCATTGAGAGCAATTCCAGTTCCTCGGTCAACCCGGACCGCCAGGGTAACTGCTTGACACCGAAGGTGTTGCGGATCTTGGTACAGATCATGGTGGCATTGGCCGGCTCAAGTGCAGCCCAGGCCGGCATTTCATCCACTACCCGGATGCCGCCGGGAATTCCACTCAGGCCGGTTATGGCCAGGCCCAGCTCATAGAGTGAAATATCTTCGGCACCTGCATACTGGTAGGTTCCCCATACCTCGGCACCACAATCGATCTGCTGGACAATCGCAGTGATCACCCGGGAAAGATCACTGACAGTTACCGGCTGGCCATGGCACTTACCCGGCAGTTTGATGACATCCGAACGGGCTGCCACGGACTGTACCTTGCGGATAAACCGCCCCAGACTCCAGCCGGTGCGCAGGATGATATGCCGGGGCAGAAGCGTTCTCACCGCCTGTTCGCATTCCCACTGCCAGTTACCCAGCTCGTTACAGGGCTGGCCAGGATTGGAAGCGATGTAGGCGTTCTGCTTGCGGCCGTCGAACACATAACAGGACGACAGCTGAAGCAATGCGATATTGCGGTCGCGAGCGTGCTCCGCCAGGGCAACTGGCAACGAGAAGGATACCTTGTGGGCGGCCTCCGGATCCTGTTCCGCTACCTCCGGGTCTGCCAGCCACAGAGCATTGACGATAAGGTCGATGTCGTCGGGAATCCAGCCTTCAAGTGCCGTAAGGTCCGCCGTTTCCAGCTCACTGATCAGCAACGGGCTGACATGAAGCGACGTCTTTCTCAGGCGCTCCAGCAATACCCGGCCCAACGGGCCATAATCATGAACAACAAGAACGTGCACGAGCGCTCACTGCCTCCGGTTTCGGTCAACTATCTTTATCTACACTGTAATCGTTCACGCCGATTGTTGGAACGCATACCCGGGATATCACTGATATGACGGACACCTGATACCGTTCAAGCCAATGGCACGCTGATTCCAACCCATAGAATACGCTTCAGAGATCTGAACAGCCCTTACGAGCATACAACAACAGGACCCCACATGTTGAAACAACAAAGCCACATCGTTGCCCCAATTCCGGACGAACTGCGTACCCGCGCCCTCTATACCGTCGGCGAACTCCGTGAACGGGGCAAGGCCGACAAGGAAGCCATCGACAAGCTGTTTGAACTGATCGTCGAGATGACCGACAACGGTCTGGACTTTTTCTTCCTGGAACCCCTGCGACGGCTGAACGCCAGCAGCATGCTGATGGGCATGGCAAAAATGGGCATCAGCAGCATGCTCAAGGGCAGCAAGATGGTGGTCCACAAGGTGTTGAAGAAACTGGATGACCGCAGCCTGGCCGCTATTCTCGATTTCATCGAGGAAATCATCCACGAGCCTGAAGCTGCTTCCTGAGCTTATGCTCTGGCTACGCTACCGTCCGGGTCCTCATACTGCCTGGGCACCCGCGAGGTAATGCCGGTGAGCAGCTCATAGCCAATGGTACCGGCGTGCTGTGCCACTTCGTCCACACTCACGTGGCGGCCCCACAGCTCCACCGTATCGCCAGCAGAGGCATCTGGCGCGTTGGTCAGGTCCACCGCCAGCATATCCATGGAGACCCTACCGATCAGGCGTATGCGGTTACCTGCCACCCAGGCCGGGGTATTCGTGCCGGCATGGCGGGGGTAACCATCGCCATAGCCGATGGCAACGATCCCCATCCGGGTTTCCTGCTCAGCTGTCCAGCTGCACCCGTAGCCCACCGACTCCCCCGGCTTGAGTGTCCGCACCGCGGTTAGCGGCGCTTCCAGTGTCATTGCCGGCTTCAGGCCCAGCTGCGGCCCGGTTTTCCCCAGCACTGGGGAAGCTCCGTAGAGCATGATGCCTGGACGGCTCCAGTCAAACAGCGGCTGGCCAGGCAGGAAGTGGGCAGCGGAATTGCCGGCGCTTTTTTCCAGCGACGGCCAGTCAACGACAGCTTCGGTGAACACGCGGGTCTGCTCGTCGGTAAAGCCGCTGGTGGTATCGTCCGCACAGGCAAAGTGGGTAACGAAGCCGACAACCTTTTGTTCCATGCCTCTCTCTTTCAGCCCCGCCATCACACCGGCCAGTATCGCCGGCGTAAAGCCAAGCCGGTTCATCCCGGTGTTCACCTTGAGCCAGAGTGTTGGCACTTGCGCGGCGTGTTCCAGCCAGTCCAGCTGATAGTCGCTGTGAACCACCACCTCGAAGCCTTGACTGGCGCAGATGGCCACGTCGTCAACACTGTGCATTCCCTGCAGCAAAACCACCGGATGATTTACCCCGGCCTCCCGGATGGCCAGGGCCTCCTCTATGCAGGCAACAGCAAATTTTGGTGCTTCGTTCGCCAGTGCCCCTGCCACTTCACGGATACCATGCCCGTAGCCATCAGCCTTGATGACGGCCATGGATCTGGCCTTGCCAGCCAGCCTGCAGGCAAGGCGATAGTTGTGACGAAGTGCATTGGTATCAACTCGGGCAACGGTCTTCCGCGGCATCAATAATCCCCACCGTAATCGCCGTGTGCCAGGTCTTCGAATTTGGTGTACTTGCCGATAAAGGCCAGGCGAACGGTACCAATGGGGCCGTTCCGCTGTTTACCGATGATGATTTCGGCAATGCCCTTGTCGGAGGTGTCTTCGTTGTAGACCTCGTCGCGGTACACGAACATGATCACGTCCGCATCCTGCTCAATGGCGCCGGATTCCCGCAGGTCCGAGTTTACCGGGCGCTTGTTGGGCCGCTGCTCCAGGCTCCGGTTAAGCTGCGAGAGCGCCACCACCGGGCAACTGAGCTCCTTGGCGATCCCTTTCAGGGACCGGGAAATCTCCGAAATCTCGGCGGTACGGCCCTCGGTGTTACCCGGCACGCGCATCAACTGGAGATAATCCACCATGATCAGGCCAAGCTGGCCATCGTTCTCACGGGCAATACGGCGGGCCCTTGACCGCATCTCCGTCGGGCTCAGGCCCGGGGTGTCGTCAATATAGAGGGGTTTGTCTTTCAGCAGGCTGACGGCGGAAGTCAGTCTGGGCCAGTCGTCTTCTTCCAGTTTGCCACTACGGATCCGGCTCTGGTCAATCCGCCCCAGGGACGACAGCATACGCATCACCAGGGCATCCGCCGGCATTTCCATACTGAATACCAGGATCGGCGTGCTGGTGCTGATCAGGGCGTTCTCGACAATGTTCATGGCAAAGGTGGTCTTACCCATGGAGGGGCGTCCGGCCACAATCAACAGATCCGCCGGCTGCATACCGGAGGTCCATTCGTCCAGGTCCTTGAACCCTGTCGTCAGACCCGTTGTAGTCTCACCGGATTCAAACAGTTCCTCGATACGGCTCAGGGCCTTGGTAAGAATCGGATTGATGGTCTGCGGGCCGGTACCTTCCTTTACCCGTGATTCGGCAATCTGGAAAACATTACGTTCGGCTTCATCCAGAATCTCGCTGCTGTTGCGCCCCAGGGGGTTGAAGGCTGAATCCGAGATCTGCCCGGACACCTCCACCAACTGCCGCAGGATGGATCGCTCCCGTACGATGTCTGCGTAGGCGCGGATATTGGCAGCACCCGGGGTTTTTTCCGCCAGTTCAGCCAGGTAGGAAAGCCCGCCGGCGTCTTCGATATCCCCTGCCCGCTCCAGAAATTCTGTCAGCGTAACCACGTCCAGCGGTTCGCTTTCACTGGCAAGGCGTTCAGCAGCGCCAAAGATCAGCCGGTGATCCTGGCGATAGAAGTCGACCGCGGAAATCATTTCCGAGATCTCATCAAATCGACGGTTGTCCAGCATCAGGCCACCAAGAACAGCCTGTTCGGCCTCAACGGAATGAGGTGGAACCTTGATCCGGCTGGTTTCGGGGTCGCTGTTTACCGGTTTGAAATTCGGGTTGGCCATGGGGAATCTTCATCCAGCTAGAGCAAGCACAAATCATACACCACAAAGCAACAGGCCCGGAATCCACCTGAGCAGATTCCGGGCCTGTATGACTGCCGCCGGATCGAAACCCGGCGTTACCGCCTGACGTGCAATTTACTCTGCTACAACAGCCAGGTTAATCGCAACCGTCAGGTCGGAGTGCAGCTGAAGCTCAATCTCGTACTCGCCAACCACGCGGATCGGGCCTTCCGGCAGACGAACTTCACTTTTCTCGACTTCGGTACCGGTCGCGGTAATTGCATCCGCAATGTCGCGCACACCGATAGAGCCGAACAGCTTGCCTTCTTCACCAGCCTTGGAGGTGATGGTGACGGAGGAACCTTCCAGAGCCTCGGCACGAGTCTGGGCTTCAGCCAGCTTCTCGGCTGCGGCTTTTTCCAGCTCTGCACGGCGCTCTTCGAAGGCCTTCAGGTTGTCGGCGGTTGCCGGAACAGCCTTGCCATAGGGCAGCAGAAAATTACGACCGTAACCGGCCTTTACCTTAACCTTGTCACCCAGTGAACCAAGGTTTGCTACTTTTTCGAGCAGAATAACTTCCATCTCGTTAACCTCTTCGTGCTTTATTCAGCCGGGCCGGAGGGCTTTATTCGTCTCCGGATATCCAGCCAGCTATCCACAAATGCCAGAACTACCAACAGAATCATCAGGCTTGGACCAAGCAGTACCAGCGCCAGATAGAACATTATCAGCCACTGGCCGCTCAGATTTTTACGACCCACAACGCCATGAGCCAGGGCCAGCCCCGCTACAAACAGCGGCAAACCTCCGGCCCAGCCCAGCAGCATGGAATTCAGCCCGAGAACGGGCCCCGCCACCATGGTAATCACGCAAATAACCGCAACTGCCGGTGACAGCCGGAGCGAGTGGAACTCGGCCCGGAATCCGCCAGGATTATACAATCCCGCCTGCCAGGATCTTGCCAGCATGGTCATACACACCCCGATAACCAGGTAGGTGCCTGCCATGCTTGCATTCATGGTCTGCCGAATGACTGTTTCCAGCCTGTCGCCAAGACTGCTGGCCACTTCGGCGTTGTACTCTTCGTAAAACCTTACCCCGGTCTGTACCAGATCGTTTAACAGATCCGGATACAACAGGGGCAGCATCATGCCTGTCACAATACCCAGGAAGCTGCCCGCCAGGAGCGCTTTCTCCCAGGACAGGGTCGTTCGCAGTATTGATGCCATCAGCATTACCTGAAGCAGCACCACCAGTGCTGTCGGGTCCTGCCCGAACCAGCTCCAGCCGAGTGCCGGAAGTAATGCCCAGAGGCCAATGTTAAGCCCCTGGCTGATGCCCAGCCTGAGAATGACCAGGCCAATGACCGCTGCACCAATCCAGAACAACAGGGGTATCGCAGTAGTAACTGCCGCAACCCCGCCTGCCTGCAGAGGACCGCGCATTACAAACTGTGCCAGTGCACGCATGGTCCCGGGTCCTGTTTATTCTGTTACTTAGTTATCGTGGCTGTCCGAATACGGCAGCAGTGCCAGGTAGCGGGCACGCTTGATAGCGGTAGCCAGCTGACGCTGATAGCGTGCCTTGGTGCCGGTGATACGGCTGGGCACGATTTTGCCGGTCTCAGTGATGTAACCTTTCAGGGTGTCCAGATCCTTGTAGTCGATCTCTTTAACACCTTCTGCCGTGAACCGGCAGAACTTACGACGTCTGAAAAAACGAGCCAT
>CAZFPG010000143.1:0-8058 GCA_964521055.1 uncultured Marinobacter sp. | reverse complement strand
CAGCCCAGCTGTGGCGCCTGAATCCAGGGTTACCTTGTTGCCGTCCACACGGGTTACCCGGGTAATGAAAGGCTGGCACGCCAGGGCATTGTTCACTGCAGACGCCATATCCTTCATCAGGCCACCAACGGCCTGGCCATAACGGGTTTCCTGGAATCCGGCCGAGCCGAAACCGTCGGAAGCACCCGGGCCCGCATCCCAGCGAGCTTCAGTCGCGAAACGCTCCTGATAGATAGGGGCTCCACTGAATCCGTCGTAAATCATCAGGTCCGCTACAAACCGCCGGTTCTGGTTTACTGCACCCACTCCCCGTTGCATACGGTCAATAATGGAACTGCCCCAGGCATCGGGGTCGGACACACCCACATCACGGATCACGCCGGCAACCACGAACTGAACACCCAGCTCACGTGCCACCTGGATTACGTTGGTCAGGCGGTTATTGAATTTCTGCTGGGTCGGCGCATTCAGAAGATCACTGAACAACCGCTGGGTGGTTGCGCCGAAAACCTGGAGATTGCCGGTATCCCGGAGATCCGCCTGCAGCAATTGCGGCAATATTTCGCCGGCATCGTCAATACGGCCAATACGGGCCTGGTCCGGGTACACCATGGGGAAGCCGGTCACCGCAACGCGTTTGCGTAAACCATTGGCCTCGCCCGCACTGCAACTTCCGCTTTCGGACATGTCCGCCCGCACGGTCACCCTCATCAGGTTGCCCCGACGATACTCGTCGACCACCTTCACCGACCTGGCCCGTGACGACGACGCCACTTGCAGGCGGGACTCGGTCACCACACCGTTCTCCATGGTATCGCGGCTGCTGATACTGGCCTCATATTGCAGGGACACGTCCCGCAGAGCGGCCTTTTTGGCCTCCTGCCTGGCACCATCCACATCATCATTATGGATGGTGGCATGCCCAACGCCCTCAAGCACCACGGCCTGAACATTGGCTGCAAACATCAACGCGGTAATAACCAGAATTGCCAGCTTCATGGAGGATCGGTCTCTCAATCGAGGTAATAGAGCGAGTCCACGCCCTTGCTCTGGACGTCACCGGCGCTGTCGTTGCCCCGTGGCATGGGAATCGGACAAAGATCCTGGACTTCCCTGTCGGAAACACGTGAGACACAGGCACGGAACCTGGGTTCCAGCTTCAACTCCATCACGGTTTCCACAACGCCGTCGCTGTGCTCATTCACGGCCACCATCTTGGCGCCACGGATATAACTGTCTACGTAGGTGCGAAACATATCATTCTGCAATACGAAATCGTTCACCGTGGAGCTGCCATAAATCACCGTGCCATAAACCCGCTCGGCAAGATTGCGGTAGGCATCCAGCTGCGACGCCCGCCGCGCCAGCAACCGCTTGCGGGTGTTGAGGCGGTCTTTCGATACCTCCTCATAGGTACCAAAACCGCTGACCCGAACGGTGATCGGGTCCAGCTCGGTATCTTGCTGTGAGGCGCCCGAGTCCCGCTGCTGCCCGACCGGGGCACAGCCCATGATTGTCACCACCAGCGTAGGTATCAGTATCCACCGCAGGGTCATTTTAGTTCTCCGAAAAAACACCAGTTTGCCACTTCCATGAAAAATTCACGCCAACCTTTGTAACTGGCTGAAATTTATAATACCTGCCCCGATCACGCCGGTATTATCCCGCCAGGGCGGCAAAAAACCACCGCCATTTACACTCGGAAAACAAACCGTTACCGCATCACCGGTGTGTCCCCAGACAAACTGGATTAGTCTGAACATCGCGTAATCTTTAAACCGACAATATAGATGCACTATCAGGATCCATCATGACCGACAACCGCCTGACCAAGCTCTCCCTGGCCATCGGCCTTTCCATTGTCACTACTTCGGCGATGGCCAGCCCGCAAACGTTTATGTCCTCACGCTCCTTTGCCATGGGCGGCACCGGTGTAGCTGTTGCTCACCCGGCGGCGGCAGGCGCCACCAACCCGGCCATGATGGCGGCAGAGCACCACGATTGGTCCGACGACTTCGGCCTGATCCTTCCCTCCGTCAATGCCCGCTTAGCCGACGAGGAAGATACTATCGATCAGATCGACGACATTCAGGACACCATTGACCGATTCCAGGAACTGGACAAGACCTCAAATCCGGATGACGCAAGACAGGCCGCCGGCGACCTGAGGCGGCAACTGAACAACTTTGACCGCGACACCGTCAGGGCGGATGCCGGCCTGGGCATTGCGTTGGCGGTGCCTTCGGACTCCATTGCCGTCGGGTTCTTCACCAACGGCAACGTACGTGCCACGGTGCGGGGTGAATTCGACGAGGACGATGAGCAATTCCTGGCTGACCTGGAGACGGCAACGATCCCCGAACTGCTGGCCGCCGACCTGGACCGTGACCTGGAATCCCGGGGCAGCATCCTGGCCTCCGCAGTGGCGGAGGTTGGCATCTCCCTGGCCACCTCAATCGAGCTGCAGAACGACTCCCGGCTGCAAATCGGGGTTTCGCCGAAATACGTCCAGCTACGCACCTACCAATACACCGAGACGGTATCTGGGTTTGAAGACGACGACTTCGACAGTGACGAGAACGAAACCGATAAAAGTGGATTCAACCTGGATGTGGGTGCCGCCTACGCTTTTGGCTCACGCAGCCAGTGGAACGCAGGTGTTGTGGTCAAGAACCTGATCCCCATGGAGCTGGATTCCGCGGCGAACCGCCCTACTGAAGAAGAGCGAACCCTGAAACTGGACCCCATGGTCACCGCCGGTATCGCCCATAAAGGCGACTTCCACGTGGTTACTGCGGAAATGGACCTGACCAGGAAGGAAGCGTTCGGCTACGAGGATGACACCCAGTGGCTTGCCCTCGGCGCTGAATTCGACGCCTTCCGTTACGCCCAGCTTCGCGTCGGCGTGCGCCAGAACCTGGCCAGCAACGATGACAACGACGGTATTGAGGAAGACACCCAGTTTACCGCGGGTATTGGCCTGTCGCCGTTTGGCGCGCGCCTGGACATCGGCGCACTGGTCAGTGATGCGGACCTTGGCGCCGCGATCGAGCTTGGCGCTGCGTTCTGATCATCCCGGGAAAACCATCCCGCCAGAGCCCGGCTTCGTGCCGGGCTTTTTTGTGGCCATCCGGTTTGCCTGCACAGGGCCTTACCCTGATAATCCCCTGACCAGCATTCCGAAAGGAGCAGAATCCGATTCATGAAAACCTACCTGGTTGGCGGCGCCGTACGTGACGAACTTCTTGGCCTTCCGGTGAAAGACCGGGACTGGGTGGTCACCGGTGCAACGCCGGATGAAATGCTCCGGCAGGGCTTCAAGCAGGTAGGCGCTGACTTTCCGGTGTTCCTGCACCCGCATACCCGTGAAGAATACGCGCTGGCGCGAACCGAGCGGAAACAGGGGCGGGGCTATCACGGTTTTACCGTCTATAGCGCTCCGGATGTCACCCTGGAGGATGACCTTGAACGCCGGGACCTCACCATCAACGCCATGGCAAAATCCGCCGACGGCGAACTGGTGGATCCTTTCGGCGGCCGCGAAGACATCCAGACCCGCCGCCTGCGCCACGTGTCCGAAGCTTTTACCGAAGACCCTTTGCGAATACTCCGCACCGCGAGATTTGCCGCGCGGCTGCACCCCCTGGGCTTCACCGTGGCTGAACCGACCATGGTGCTGATGCGGAAAATGGTGGCAGAAGAGGAAGTCGAGCACCTTGTGCCGGAACGGGTCTGGCAGGAAATCCAGCGGGCACTGCATGAAAACGAACCAGGCACTTTCTTTGATGTACTTCGGGATTGCGGTGCGCTGGCCGGTATTATTCCGGAACTGGAGCCAGACGATACCTATGAGGCCGCCCTGTCTGCGCTTCGTTGTGCGCACAACAGCAAGGGCGAGACCAGCGTCCGCTTCGCCGCCCTGATGTCGCCGCTGACACCAGACGACGCCATTAACCGCTCAGCGCAACTGAAAGCCCCGAACAACTGCCAGGATCTGGCTCGCCTCACCACCAGCCTGATGCCGCAGATCCGATCCATGACCCACTACCGGGCAGAAACACTGCTCGACGTGTTGGACGAAGCCGATGTCTGGCGCCGCGCCGACCGGTTTACAGAATTACTTCAGGCACTGCGCTGTGCCCTCCCTGACACCGAACAGACAAAGCTGGGCTGGCTGGAATCGGCACAGCACGCGGCCACGGGCGTGCAGGCAAAGGAACTGATGGCACAGGGGTTCAAGGGAAAAGAACTGGGTCGGGCAATCCGGAACGAGCGGTTGCGGCGTATTTCTGAGCTTCAGTCAGACCCCCAACAGGCACAGTGAGTACACCATGGAATCAACAACCCCTGTCGTGCTGATCACCGGAGCGGCTCACCGACTCGGAGCCCACACCGCCAGACACCTCCACCAGCGCGGCTGGAACCTGGTGATTCATTACCGCTCCAGTGAAGCCCCGGCTCAAGCCTTTTGCGATGAGCTGAACCGCATCAGGGCTGAATCCGCCACACTCATTCAGGCTGACCTTGCCAACCCGGGTGAGGCTGAAACACTGGGCGCAAAGGCCATTGCCGCCTGGGGCCGGCTGGACGGGCTGGTTAACAATGCGTCTGTTTTCTACCCCAACCCCACACACCAGGCCGGTGCCAGTGACTGGGATACCATCATGAACACCAACCTGCGGGCCCCCTTCTTTCTCGGCCAGGCCTGCCTGCCGGCGCTGAAACAGACCCGGGGCGCCATCGTCAACCTCATCGATATCTACAGCCAGCGCCCGCTTGCCGACCATCCGCTATACTGCGCCAGCAAATCCGGCCTCACCTCGTTAACACTGTCCTGGGCAAAAGACCTGGCACCGGAAGTAAGGGTTAATGGCGTTTCCCCGGGCGCCATCCTCTGGCCGGAGGGCGATGCATCCATTGATGAGAATTATCAGCAAGGCATACTGGCCAAGACACCGCTGGCCCGTACCGGCACGCCGGAAGATATTGCCGGCGCCATTGCCTATCTCCTCTGTGATGCCCCTTTTGTGACCGGCCAGATTCTCGCCGTGGATGGCGGCCGCAGCCTTAATATGTGAGCGGAGTGGACCTGTCTGCTTTGGCCCACTCCGGCTTTCCGATACAATGCAGACAGCTTTTAAATCCTGCCCGAGAACCGGAGAGAATCCATGCGTGATGTTGTAATCGTAGCAGCCAAACGTACCGCCGTCGGCAGCTTCGGCGGCGGGCTTTCAAGCCTTCGCGCCGACCAGCTCGGCAGCGCTGTGATCAGGGCCCTGCTGGAAGAATCCGGCGTTGCCGCCGACCAGGTCAATGAAGTGGTCCTGGGCCAGGTTCTGGCCGCCGGCTGCGGTCAGAACCCGGCACGCCAGGCTTCCATCAATGCCGGCATCCCCGCTTCGGTACCGGCCATGACCATCAACAAGGTGTGCGGTTCCGGCCTCAAGGCCGTGCACATGGCTGTCCAGGCCATCCGTTGTGGCGACGCCGAGCTGATGATCGCTGGCGGCCAGGAGAGCATGAGCCAGGCACCCCACGTGCTTCCCAACAGCCGCAATGGCCAACGGATGGGCAACTGGAACATGGTGGACACCATGATCTCCGATGGCCTGTGGGATGCCTTCAATGACTACCACATGGGTGTGACTGCGGAAAATATCATCGAGAAATACGGCATCAGCCGTGAGGAGCAGGATGAGTTTGCAGCCGCCTCCCAGCAAAAAGCCGCCGCGGCAATGGACGCCGGTTATTTCGACGGCCAGATCGTTCCCATCACTATCCCCCAGCGCAAAGGCGACCCGCTGGTCGTGGACAGGGACGAGAGCCCCCGCGCGGGCGTTACGGCCGAAAGCCTGGGCAAACTTCGCCCCGCTTTCAGGAAGGATGGAACCGTCACTGCCGGAAATGCGTCCTCCCTTAACGATGGCGCAGCCGCAGTGATTGTTTGCAGTGCCGACAAAGCAAAGGAACTGGGGCTTACGCCACTGGCGACCATCAGGGCCCATGCCAATGCGGGTGTAGACCCCACCATCATGGGCACCGGCCCGATTCCGGCCAGCCAGCGCTGCCTGAAACTGGCAGGCTGGTCAGTGGACGACCTGGACCTTGTGGAGGCCAACGAGGCCTTTGCCGCCCAGGCTATCTCCGTTAACCGGGACCTTGGCTGGGACACCGCAAAGGTGAATGTGAATGGCGGTGCCATTGCACTGGGCCACCCTATCGGGGCGTCCGGCTGCCGGATCCTGGTCAGCCTGCTGCATGAAATGGCGCGGCGGGGTGCAAAGAAGGGCCTGGCAACCCTGTGCATTGGCGGCGGTATGGGCGTAGCCCTGGCCGTGGAGCGATGAGCCCGGAATGCTGAATGTGGTGTTGTTCGAGCCGGAGATACCGCCGAATACCGGCAATATCATCAGGCTCTGCGCCAATACCGGATACCGGCTGCATCTGATTGAGCCCCTGGGGTTTACCCTGGAAGACAAGCAGATGCGGCGGGCCGGACTCGATTACAGTGAGTACGCAACAGTCACGGTTCACACAGACTACAAGAGCTTTCTGGACAGCGAACAGCCTACGCGATTGCTCGGACTGACGACCAAAGGCTCCCGTGGATATCATGAAGTGACATACCAGAAGGGTGATTATCTGATGTTCGGCCCGGAAACCCGGGGCCTGCCAGCAGAGATTCGCCAGGGGCTTCCGGAATCGCATTGCCTCAGGGTACCCATGCGCCCGGAAAGCCGCAGCCTCAACCTGTCAAATACGGTTGCCCTGGTGGTCTATGAAGCATGGAGACAGCTTGATTTTGAAGGAGCTCAATAATCACCACCTGGCGGCAACACTGGTCTTTGCAACTATTCTACTGCTGGCATCACCCAGGGCCTGGCCCGAATATAACGGTACAGGCGAATCAGATGCCGGTACACGGGTTATAACCACGCCATCCATCACGTCTGAAGTATCGGTTGTAGTGGGAAAAAGAATTGTCAGGCAGCTTTATGCCAGTTGTGGGATCAACATCAGCTACCTGGATGTACCCGCCGCTCGGGCAGTATTGATGGCAGAGAAGGGCCAGTCCGACGGCGAGCTTGCACGCATTCCCATGGCGGTAAAGGAAGACGCCCCCCTGCTTCCACTGTCTGTTCCCATAGAGACCGCACGACTGGTCCCACTTTATCTCAACAGCGAATCTCTCAGGACAACCGACAGCCTGGCCGGTAAACGCATCGGGTTTCTCAACGGCTACCGGATGGTTGCGGCCGTGTTGCCGGAAAATGCCACCCAGGTTGCCACGACCGACACCTTTCAACTGGTCAGCCTGCTCAAACGGGATAGAATTGATGTTGCCCTGACACTGGAATGGGACGCACTGGCAGCCCAACACCACAACCCGGAAATGGTGATTGGCGAGCCGCTACTGGAATCCCCCATCCACCACTGGGTTCACGAATCCCGGCAAGAAGACATTCCCTGCCTTTCCGGAGCACTGGAGCAAATGAAGGCCGATGGGGAGCTTCAGCAAATGATCCGCGAAGACATCGAATCGAGTTCGCCCAAATAACAAAAACCCCACTCGCGAAATGCGGGTGAGGCTTTTCTGTTCGCGTGGAAAATCAGACTCAGTGAGTCTGCTCTTCCTTGTTTTCGCCGGCGGCTTCTTCCTGCTTGCGCTTTAATGCCTGGGCGTAGATGGCGTCAAAGTTCACAGGAGCCAGCATCAGCGCCGGGAAACTGCCTTTGCCCACCACACCGTCAATGGCTTCCCGTGCATAGGGGAACAGGATATTGGGGCAATAGGCACCCAGCATCTGGCCCAGCTGCGGGCCTTCAATGCCCTTTACCAGGAATACACCGGCCTGCTGGATCTCGACGATGTAAGCCACTTTTTCATCCACCTTGGCCGTCACTGTCAGGGACAGAACCACCTCGTACTGGTTATCGCTGACCTTGTTATGGGACGTGTTCAGGTCCAGGTTAACCTGTGGTTTCCACTGGTCCTGAAAAACCGTGGGTGAGTTCGGAGACTCGAACGACAGATCCTTCACATAGATACGCTGAAGC
>CAZFPG010000142.1:0-8150 GCA_964521055.1 uncultured Marinobacter sp. | reverse complement strand
AAGAACAAGGTCGCCCCGCCGTTCAGGCAGGCCGAGTTCCAGATCATGTACGGCAAGGGCATCTACCACATGGCCGAAGTGCTCGATATGGGTGTGAAGGAAGGCTTCGTGGACAAGTCCGGCGCCTGGTACGCCTATAAGGGCGACAAGATCGGCCAGGGCAAGGCCAACGCCTGTAAATTCCTGGAAGAGAACCTGGATATTGCCAACGAAATCGAAGCTGCTGTCCGTGACAAGCTGATGCCCAAGCCGGTCAAGAAGGAAGCGGCGGCTGAAGAAGCGGCAACAGCAGACGCCAACGGCGAGCTTCTCTAGGGCATTACCGCTTGCTCTTCAATATACTCCCAGAGGTGGGTGGCTACCGGTCCATGGGGTCGGTCACGCCGCCGACCGGCCACGAATTCCTCCGTTACGCCGGGAAAGTGGCGCCCGGCAATGGACAGCAGTTGGCCACTCTGTAGTTCTTCCTTGATCATAAATCCCGGCAGATGGCCCCATGCCATGCCCCGAAGAATGACCTCCTTCTTCATGTCGTGGTCGGCCACTGTGCACTGATGGGAACCACTAAGCACGAAATAGCTGTGGTCCCCGGGCTGGCGCGCGGTATCCCTTAGAATGCACTGTGTAAACCCTTTCATCTGGTCCGGTGTAACTGCATCAGTTATTGGCAAGCCCAGAAAGCCTGGGGCTACGACCGGTACCAGTGATATGCAACCCAGATCCAACCATTCTAGTCGGGGGTTCGTTTTGTCGACGTGGTGGAATATGAGGTCTGCGTCGTCTTCCAGCAGCCGCTCCATGGGCCCGGATACTGCTTCGAAGCGAAGTTGCAGGCGAGTGTTGGGATGTGCAGCGAAGAACTTGCTCAATATGTTCAGTATCTGCGGGCGTGGGCATAAATCACCAATAACCACACGCAACTCTGTTTCATCCCCCATCGCCAATTGCTGGGCGTGAAGAGAGAAGGACTCCGCCTCGTGCAGTAAACGTTGCGCCCGTTCATAAAGTGACATCCCCGCCTGGGTTGGTCGCACTCGATACCCGCCTCGGTCAAGTAGCGCTACACCAAACCGGGCTTCGAGCTTTCTCAGCCCTGCGAAAACGGCGGCATGGGACCGATTCAAGGTTGTTGCGGCGCCTTGAAAGCTGCCCTCCTGTATGACGGCTACCAGGCAGAGAAGGTCTTGCAGGGTGAATTTGTACATTGTCAGAAATTCCATAGGTGATCGTTCAAAGTTTGTAATATATTTCGATCAGGCACTCAACTAGCATTTTGTCTGAAATCCCAACCAGACTTATGCCAAGGAATTTTATATGTGCCGCATACTCACTTCTTTCACAACAGGTGATGACACCCGCCTCGCATACCGCCTCGACGGCCCTGAGGATAAGCCCGTGCTCGTTCTGTCCAACTCCATTGGTACGGATTTGCATATGTGGGATGCCCAAATCCCTGAGTTGGCCAAGCACTTCCGCGTCCTGCGTTACGATATGCGAGGGCATGGCTCATCCGGAGTGCCAAGTGGTGCATATTCCATAGGTCGGTTCGGCCGCGATGTGTTAGAACTGCTCGATTCCCTGGGCATTGAGCGTGCTCACTTTCTCGGACTCTCGCTTGGCGGATATGTGGGCCAGTGGTTGGGGATCCACACTCCTGAGCGGATTGACCGCCTGATTCTGAGTAATACTGCTGCTTATCTGGGGCCGGCAGAACAGTGGGATGAGGCTATCGCAGCCGTACTCGAAGCCGAAGACATGAAGGAAACGGCCGAGATGTTCCTGCTCAACTGGTTTCCGGCACGAATGCTGGAAGCGGAAAGCCCTGTCGTGGAAAGATTCCGAAATATGCTGCTAGCAACGGACAGGCAAGGTCTCGCGGGCTCCTGGGCTATCGTTCGTGACACTGATATGCGCCGCACCATATCGCTCATCTCGCGTCCCACGTTGATCATTGCGGGCGAGCAGGATCCCGTGACCACTCTTGAGCATAGTGAACTCATGGCAGAGACCATTCCCAAGGCTCGATTAGCAGTGCTTCCCGCTACGCATATGACAAATGTTCAGTACCCGGCGGAATTCCTGGAAGTGGTCGTGACTTTTCTCACTGATTCCGGGGTGAAGGGAAGATACGTTAAAGCAGAATAATCACACACCTGATGCGAAGTCATGACTTCGCATCAGGTGTGGAGTGTGCCCTGAAGATCCAGGATGGTAACTGGGCACGATCCAACCAGGGAAGCCTTGCTATCAGCGCAATAATCACCAGCGCGAAAGTGAGCCGGGCCCACAGAATGCCGGAGAGGTCAGCCCCCAGAAGCATAATCAGTAAAGTATCCTCGATCAGGCTGTGACAGAGCCCGAGGAAACAGAGCGTCAGCAGGATGTCCCGAGGCGTCAGTCGACCCGAGTGCGCTTCTCGCAAGAGCAGGCCGGCCCCGAAACTGAGCCCCAGGGTAATGCCGATCACGGTGATATTAGCCGCCGCCGGGCCGATGCCTAGCAGTCGCAACAGTGGGTAAAGCAGCTTATGGACCAGTCGCTCGACACCCAGCCAGCGCAGCAATCCGAGGAAGCCCATGAGTGCAAAGATCACCACGAAAATGGTGGCAAGAGTCGTGGCCTGACCTTGCAGCCAGGCCACAAGCGTCGTGTCCCTGACTGAGGGCTCCCACGCTACATGGTTGGCGTACTGGAGCCAGTCGCCCAGCGAGTAACTCAGATGCAGCAACCAGCCCAGCAACCAGGCACCGCCTACACGTAGCAGGAGTGTCAGCCACCAGGGCACGCCTGCCAGACGCGCCACTGCCCCTTCTATCGGTAGAGAATGCCCCAAGGCCATCAACGTACCCAGCACCGTCACCTGTGCCACGGTCAGTGGCGTATCCCCCGTGACTTCGAAGAAAATGACCAGACCGGTGTAGATGTTGGTCAGCAGCGTGGCTGCCCACACCAGACTCAGTGGCTCAGGAAGCCCCAGCGGCGACATCAAAGGCGCAAGCCATTGAGCAAACAACGCCGTCACTCCCAGAATTTCGAGCGCCTTCATGATCAACAGTGCCGGCACCATCACTTTGAGCAAAGTCCAGTAGACCGCCCAGGCTTCACAAAATGTCTGCACCGTCGTGTTAAGCAGTCGGGCTGAAAATCGTTTTGTCATACGTACCTTGCGTCGTCGGGAAGCCAGCTGCTTACTTTACTCATGTACTGAACCAGACGATGGCGTTCTTGGCAGAAAACGGAAAGAATGTTGCCTTCTGCAGATAGAGAGGGAAATTTCCTGCATATGGACAGACTCGACCTTAGAATTCTTGATCAGCTACAGAGCGATGCCAGCCTGACCAACCAGATGCTGGCTGAGCGAGTTGGCCTATCCCCTTCGGCATGCTTGAAGCGCGTGCGTCGACTGAAAACACGGGGCATTATTCAGCGCGAGGTAGCAATCCTGGCGCCAGAAGCTTTCAGCGAAAGCCTGCACATGGTGGTGGAGGTAATCATGGCCCGGGATGAAAAATCCCTTTATCGCGATTTCGTTCGGCGGGTGGAAGCAGCACCTGAAGTCACCCAGTGTTATCAAGTGACGGGGGAGGTCGATTTCGTACTGATTGTGAACGTGCCGAACATGCAGGGCTACGATCGATTTTGTGAAGACGTGCTCTATGCAGGGGGCGGCATGCACAAATTTCGTACGCTGATCTCACGTAAGCGCAACAAGTTCGAGACACGATTACCACTAAGCGTTTAGTCAGATAGTTCCCAACACGCCGATCACCGGCAACGAGCTCTTCTGTTACGTCTGGAAGTTGTGTCCGGCACGTTCTTAATCGCCAACGTTGAAGTAGACGACCATCCGTAGATGACGGTGCTCGTCAACGGTCAATACCTCATGAGCATAGTGGTTTCGAGTCCCGCCTGTATCAAGGATGCTGCCGATTCCACGATTGTATCCTTCCATGTTTGGGGTTTCCCACCAACGCCGGAAGTCTGGAGACAGCCGGCACAGATCCTCAATCAACGTCTGCAGAACCGGGTCGTCGGGGGCGACGGCCAGGTCACAACGAAACTGCGCCAGCAGTCTAGAGGCGTCCTGTTGCCAGTCGGGGAGTCGCCGACGCAGGTTGGGGCTGGTAAAAACCATTCTCAGCAGGTTGCGTTCCGGAGCCTCAAGTTCACTGAGGAAAAGCAGTTCATCTGCCAGGCTGTTCCACGCAACAATATCCCAGCGTAGGTTCATGACGTAGGCAGGTCGAACCAGTTCATCCATCAGGGCCTGGGTCCGGGAGGGAATAACCTGCTCCTGATAGGCTTCAGCCGGCGGCGCCCGGCGATGTGCCAACAGGAAGAGATGGCAGCACTCGGCGTCATCCAGTTTCAGGGCGCGGGAAATATTGAGCAGGAAGCGCTCCGAAACGTGAATATCACGTCCCTGCTCGAACCATGTGTACCAGGTCAGCCCTACACCGGCGAGGGCAGCAACTTCTTCTCGTCTTAGTCCCGGCGTACGACGTCTCCCCCTGGTTGGAAGACCAACATCAGCCGGCGTTAACTTGTGACGGTGGCGCAGCAGGAACTCGGTGAGATCACTTTGTGTTCGCTCAAGTCGACGACGCGCCATACTGTTACCTTTGGTAATAGGATAAGTGGCTATATTGTAACCCTATAATGAGTGCCCGAGAATACTGGCTTCCATATTGAAGCCGGAGGCGATATGTCATTCGAGTGTGATGTGCACGACCCCTTTTATGCTGATTCGGATCCGGGAGACTCTTGCGCGGAGGCTGGTGTGAAGGAGTGGGCGGGACTCGCAGTACTGGCACTACCCACAATGCTGCTAGGGCTCGACGTTACTATCCTTTACCTGGCTCTGCCGGCGTTGGCGCTAGAGCTGCAGCCGAGCAGTACCCAGGCACTCTGGATCATGGACGCCTACGGCTTCATGATTGCCGGCTTTCTGGTCACCATGGGCACGTTGGGAGACCGTGTTGGCCGGCGTCGGCTGTTGATGATTGGGTCTTTCGCATTCGCGGTAGCATCGGTACTTGCTGCCTATGCGCCCAATGCCGAGTTGTTGATTGTAGCCCGGGCAGTTCTGGGGATTGCCGGGGCAACCCTGATGCCTTCTACACTGGCCCTGATAAGCACGATGTTTCCTGACGTGCGTCAGCGTGCCCTGGCTATTGGGATCTGGGCAACAATGTTTGCGTTAGGCATGGCGTTGGGGCCAGTGGTTGGTGGCGTGTTGCTGGAACAGTTTTGGTGGGGGGCGGCCTTCCTGATTGCAGTGCCTATAGTAGCGCTATTGTTGGTGTCCGGCCCGCTACTATTGCCGGAGTACCGTGCCCCGCATGGCGGTCGTATTGATTTCCCCAGTGTTCTGTTGTCACTGATGGCTATTCTGCCATTTATCTATGGCATCAAAGAATTCTCCAAGGTAGGTTTTACGCCGTTGGTACTGCTCGTTCTGGCTGCGAGCATCCTCGGCGCGATACATTTTATACGTCGACAGCGGCGCCTCTCTGCTCCACTACTTGATCTCGGATTATTTGCCAGTAAGACATTCACGATGGCCCTTATCGTACTTCTTGTAGGTCTCACTTGCGTCGCTGGGATGATGCTTCTGGTAACCCAGTATCTGCAGTTGGTGGCAGGCTACTCACCACTCGTAGCGGGGCTATGGATGGGGCCGCCGGCATTGCTGATGGTTTTGGCGGGCACACTCGCCCCCCTGATTGCGCGTCGTGTTCGACCAGGATTTGTAGTGGCCGCAGCCCTCACGCTCTCAAGTGTTGGTTGCGGATTGCTCGCAACGGCCAATGCATTACCGATTCAGGTGTATCAGGTTGTCATCGGCTTTTCATTGGTCTATCTCGGGTTGGGTACAATCGCAGCCCTGGGCACGGATCTGGTGGTAGGGGCGTCGCCACCACAAAAGGCAGGATCTGCCTCTGCCATGTCCGAGATGGTTCAGGAGTTGGGGGTGGCGCTGGGAGTGGCGTTGCTGGGTAGCCTGGCTACTTTGATGTATCGGCTACAGGTTGCCCATGTGATTCCTGAAGGGACACCAGATGCGGTTTCGAATGTGCTCGGAGACAGTCTGTGGGCAGCTGTGGCAATCGCTGAGCGACTGCCAGGGGGAGCGATTGAGGGCGCAAGGTTTGCGTTTGCTCAGGGAATGAACACTGCAGCCACCGTGAGTGGTGTAATCGTCCTGGCACTGGCGTTTATGGCGGCTGTTGGCCTGCGGCATGTAGGTGCAATCGGACAAGAAAATCATGAGCTGTCTGTCGGCAAGAGCAAATAGCGGCCTGCGACGGCAAGGCGATGTTTGTTCCATTCCACACACCCTCTCCACCGGGCGTTTGCTCATTACTCCTGGCCGAGGGAGATTCCAGGGAAGGTTTTTCGAAACCGGGATGATAATGCGTTATTTTTTTGGCATTCTGGTTGGGTACACTCCGGGCTGGGATGTTTTCCTGATTGCTTTAAGGGTCGAGACTAGGGTATGACAGAAAACAGGAAGCTTCTGATAGTTGCCCATGCCCCCTCCCCGAATACCCTCAAACTGCGGGAAGCGGTAGAGCAGGGCGCAAAACACGAGGATATCGAGAATGTCGAGGTAAGGGTTCTTCCGCCACTGGAAGCCGGGCCGGACGACGTGCTGGCCTGTGACGCCATTATTCTGGGCACCACTGAAAACCTCGGTTACATGAGCGGTGCTCTCAAGGATTTCTTTGACCGCAGCTACTATCCCTGCCTCGAGAAAACCCAGGGGCTGCCTTTTACCTTTTACATCCGCGCCGGGCTTGACGGTACTGGCACCCATCGCGCGATTGAATCCATTACCACGGGGCTGCGCTGGCGACTGATGCAGGAACCGTTGCTTTGCCATGGCGAGTATCGGGATGAGTTCGAGGACCAATGCCGGGAACTGGGGCTTTACATGGCCGCCAGCCTGGATGCGGGTTTGTTCTAGCTCGGGCTTAGCCGGCGTACTGGTTATAGAACCCTTCAATGCGGGACAGGGCATTATCCACGGCCCGTGAATACCCTCTTTTATCGAAACAGTAGCTGAACTGCAGGCTCACCCGGAATCCGGTCTGGAATGGCTGGCAATTGACCACCCGGGCGGCCACACGGGATTCGCGAATATACTTGCCGTCAAAATCCATATAGAGCCGTGCGCCTGGCTCCACGGGCCTTGGGCAAAGTACGGCCATGCCATAGCGGTTCATATCAAGGCAGGTGACAGCGGTTGGATTCTTTCCCCGACCAAAAAAAACACGTTCCTGCAGCTGCACCTTCAGGCACATGGCAGGGTAGCGCTCCTTGATTCTGCGGTCTGCGGAATCATTCGTCATAGGTTGGCATCCGTTGCTGATCTTGTGTTTGTTATTGCCCCGTTTTTCCATCGGGACATGGAGTTTAGTTCCCGAAGGAGTGAGTGAAAAATGACCAAGCAAAGAACTGTGATCAGGTTATCAAAAACGAAACGCCTGTACCTGTGTCAACAAACCATGCCCATGCAGTATCGATGTTCTATGCCTGGGTGCTGACCAGTCGGCCTCTTCGGTCTTCGGCGGGGGCTTCCTGTCCGGTCTTCGGGTTCAGCAGGCGGGGGCTGCGACGGGAGCGTTTCTTGCGGCGGTCGGGACCTTCAAACGCCACCTGTTCACGTCGTCTGTCGGGTTGTACACGACGGTCGCCCTGCGGTTTTTCCGGGGACGGGGTTGCCTGTTGCGGTTGTGGGGCCGTGAAGGGTTTGCGTTTGCGCAACGACTCCAGCACCGTCAGGGGTTGTGATTGATTCCGGTAAATATCCATTTAACGAGTGTCCCGCCTATGCCCGTAGCTCTTGGGTAATTATGCCTGATTGATCAATTTATCGACAAGTTTGGCTAAATCTTTAGCCTGAGCGCGACAGGGCCGGCCCCAGATTCTACAATGACCGGCCAACACCAAATGCTTTCATACCGTTACAGGACCGAACCTTGAAGTCACTGTCCCTGAACCAGCTCTACAAAGCCTGTGTTTTAAAAGATTTGCCTTTAAATACCACACGACAACTCGAACCCCTGGCGGAAATTTTAGGCCAGAAACGGGAGCAGTCGGCGGTACGTTTTGCGCTGGCCATGACCCATGGTGGCTATAACGTG
>CAZFPG010000141.1:0-8153 GCA_964521055.1 uncultured Marinobacter sp. | reverse complement strand
CCCCGAGTTGTACGGCCAGCGTTTACTGCGCGGCATGCCCGCGCCGTGGTCGCCCTCTCCCCTCGCGGGAGAGGGGCCGGGGGAGAGGGGGAGGACCGCGCCCCAACTCAGAGAACGTAATCCGACATCAAATTCAAAAGGTACCCCCATGCCCCACGCACCCCAAATAAAAATCCCCGCCACCTACATGCGTGGCGGCACCTCAAAAGGCGTTTTCTTCCGCCTCCAGGATCTGCCTGAGGCTTGCCAAGTCCCGGGTGAGGCGAGGGACAAACTCCTGCTCCGAGTCATAGGCAGCCCTGACCCCTACCAGAAACAGATCGACGGTATGGGGGGAGCCACCTCCAGTACCAGTAAAACCGTCATCCTGGCAGCGCCCACCCAGCCTGACCACGATGTGGATTACCTGTTCGGCCAGGTCTCCATCGACAAACCCTTTGTGGACTGGAGTGGCAACTGCGGCAACCTGACCGCCGCCGTCGGCGCCTTTGCCATCAACGGCGGCTTTGTTGCCAAGGACCGCATTCCGGAGAACGGCACCGCCACCGTTCGCATCTGGCAGGCTAATATCAAGAAAACCATCATTGCCCGGGTTCCCATCACCAATGGCCAAGTGCAGGAAACCGGTGACTTCGAGCTGGACGGTGTCACTTTCCCCGCTGCGGAAGTGCAAGTGGAATTCATGGACCCCGCCGATGGCGAAGGCGCCATGTTCCCTACCGGCAACCTGGTGGATGACCTGGAAGTGCCCGGCTTCGGAACGCTCAAGGCCACCATGATCAATGCCGGCATACCCACCATCTTCCTGAACGCGGAAGACATCGGCTACAAGGGCACCGAGCTGCAGGACGACATCAACAGCAACCCCGAAGCCCTGGCGATGTTCGAAACCATCCGCGCCCATGGCGCCCTGAAAATGGGACTGATCCAGCAGGTGGAAGAGGCAGCCAGCCGCCAGCACACTCCGAAAGTGGCATTTGTGGCCAAGCCATCGGGATACGTGTCTTCAAGCGGGAAAGCCATAGGGGCAGGGGATGTGGACATACTGGTGCGCGCCTTGTCCATGGGCAAACTCCATCACGCCATGATGGGTACAGCCGCCGTCGCTATTGCCACCGCCGCAGCCATTCCGGGAACACTGGTGAACGAAGCCGCCGGTGGTGGTGAAAGAACCTCAGTAACCTTCGGCCATCCTTCGGGAACGCTGCAGGTTGGCGCCGAAGCCAGTCAGGTGAATGGACAGTGGACCGCCACGAAGGCCATTATGAGCCGCAGTGCGAGGGTGCTTATGGAAGGTTGGGTGAGAGTGCCAGGGGATTCGTTTGCGATGTAGGTGCAGAAGTGGGGATTTGTCGGATCAGGCGCGAAGGGCCGTAATCCGACAAACAAGAACCAGGCTTACGCCTTAAAACGACGACGCAGCCCAAGGCCCAACACACCAAGGCCCATCAGAGCCAGGGTCGAAGGCTCTGGTACCGGTGTTGGATCCGGCGTTACCTGTCCGGCATCTCCGATGACCATATCGTCGAAGGCAAAAAGATCCTCACTGCTTCCACCGGCGTTAGTGAACTCAATGCTGGAGTAAGTCTGTCCCAGATCGAAGAAACCAAAGAATAGTGTTGCCTGATCATTATTTCCGATGCCCAGAGAATGGGGTACCGTCAATTCCGACATTTCTCCGGAAGAGCTGGTGAGATTCAGCACCATCTGATCGCTCACGAAATCACCAATATCAATTCCGTTGAAACCGAAAGCGCTGACAGGATCAGTGAAATCAATCACGAAGGAACCGGTGCTGACCTCCCAGAAGTTGGTCCCTGATGTGGCAAAGCGCCCGGGGCCTGATGTTGCAATCGATCCGGTTCCAGTCAGGCTCGCATCCAATGTGCCACCGCTGCCGGGAAAAGTCAGGTTCAGCGGAGCGCTTTGGCCACTGGAGAATGACTCAAAATCTTCATTTCCCACACCGCTGAGGTTGGAAAGGAAATCATTGCGAGCTTCTGTGGAGTTCGGGCCCAGTTCTCCCGACGTTGAAGTATCTTCACCAAAAAACGTTATGGGCGCGGCCAGTGCGTTCGCCGCACCCCCTAGAAGAAAAAGCGTGGCTGAAGCGCCTGCGATATATCCGCCGAATTTAAAATTCCTGTTCATTGACATGGTCCCTCTTTGTCCTTGATTCGATGGGTTACTGCATGTTTCAAAGGCGAAATGCCTTCAACCAGACACTGAAGCAATCAACAGGCCAGTTCGAAAAAGAGCTACTGAAACAGGTGCATGGGGATCCATCGGGCTAATCCTGTAAGATAGATGTCAAAATACCTGACGGTCCTGAAGGGTCATCTTCCGCCTGGTGTCTCCGAGGGGATGCTTCATCTATCCGGGCAGGTTCAGTGTCAGAGCACGCTGCCCAAGTGGTAGGAAAAACCGGCACTCCAACACAGGTGTCAGCATAATTTACGTGTTTTGCCGGAAACGTCTCTCCCAATGCCATTTTAGGCGTGGTTTTATTACTAAATAACCATAAAACTACCTGTTTGTATGGTTTGGTTATAAATAACCTCTTTCTAACACATCGCAATAAGTCACGTGGCGCCTAAGGCGATGCATTAATTCTCCTTAAACGTCGAAGTTACTTACACTTTCGCTTTTCATAAATCGGCTATTTTATTTTAGTTCGTTGAAAGATAGCCATATTAAACACGTGGTATGGATGATGCTTACAAATACATGCCGCTGAAGTGCTTACTTAGATTGAAGTTGGCAGCGTAAATTTCAAGGAAAATACTGAGTAATACCCAAGGAGAAAGACTATGAACACTGCCTTTAAAAGAACGCTTTTATCAACCATGCTTGTGCCTTTAGTGTTGGGCGCGCACTCCGTCAGCGCGGCAATAATTAACGAGTGGGGTTACGATGTTGAAAGTAGCTTCTCCGACTGGACTGAGAGTTCTGGTTTCGGAGCGGTTACGTCTTCCGACGGAAACCGTAAGCTGTCCTGGGGTACTGGCCCTGAGTCCTCCATCGAGATCAGTGATGTAAATTCACCCAATGGCCTGTTCACCAACGGGGATTATGTCATGGGTGGTACCTTCACCCACACCAACAATGTGATCAGTGCCGATGATGCTGCGTTGCTCAGCTTCAAGCTGACATCCACTCTGACCCTGACTCCGTTTGACCCCGCTGGCGGTTCCCTGCCTCCGGAATCCCGCACATTCGACAGCTTCTTCAAAGAGACGCTGAACAATGACGACTGTGTCGCTGGGTCAGCCTCCAACTGCGATGACATTTTCACCGTGGGCAACATTGACGAGCTGAGTGCCACGCCAACTGCGTTGGGCTTCGAGTTCGCTTCACCGTCTTTCACCATTGACGACTACACCTACACGGTATTCGCCGAACTGATTGGCCTGACTACCCTGGCGGACGACGCCTGTGGCGAAGCTGGTGCGCCAAACGGATGTGTTGGTTTCCTGACAGAAGAGAACGCCGTCAACACCTTCGATACGCGGTTCCGCATCGCAGCCTCGCCGGTCAGCGTACCTGAGCCAGGCACCCTGGCACTGCTGGGCATTGGCCTCGCCGGCCTTGGTCTGGCACGGAAGAAAAAAGCAGCAAAAGCATAAGGTTGGAACAGGTATAACGTTCCAATGAAATGCTGGGAACAGAAGAGAGCCCCCGCCATAGAGGCAGGGGCTTTTTTCGTTTCTACCACCGTTCAGGGGAGGTCTCAGGCAACCTTTTTTTCGGCCGCTCTATAAGCGGTATCCGGCTTCGCCGGCAGGAATCGACCATTGTCAGTAATCAGCGCCCAGACATCCGGACGACGCTTCCTTATCCCTTTAATCAGTGACGCTGCCTCGGTAAAGGCAGGGCGGCGGCGGCCGTGATACTCCATCACCGGCCCTACATGGTCAAATTCCACACCAAACCGCTTCAACAGTCGCAATTGGGCTGGCTCCATGACCGCCATCCAATGGGTAATACCGTGTCTTACCGACATCTGGAGAATACCGGCGAACAGCCCCAGGCTGATATAGGGCATGGCGCGTTTGCCAATCTCTGCATCGCTGTAACAGGCGAAATCACTGATGCCAGAGGCCGACTCATCTTCGTTCAGACGCCGCCGGAACTCCCGGCTGACTGCCATCCTGGATATTTCCGCGATCTGCTCGCGGCGTGCGCCTGCGATAGCGTCCTTCGCCTGCTGGTCCATCCGATGAACGCAGGGGCGCTCCATGGGAAAATCCGCCTGTTCAGGGTTATCCCCTGCCATAACCAGCCGTACGGCGGCGACGCTGTCTCCCGTGATCCGGTGTCGGATCAGGGCGTGCGCTGATCGCGGGTCGTAGGCATCATGCTCGCGTTTATCGGCGAAGCAGTCGGGGTCTTCAAAATGCCGATCAATGCAGTAGACCTGGTACCGAACTTCGAAGACTTCGTTAATCACCTCTGGAGAGGTTGCCAGCTGTACACTGAATACCGAGTTAAAGATGGTGCTGACGTCTTCACCGGCAAGCTGGGTTCTTGTATTTTCTGTTTTATGTTGGAGTGCAAACCCTGTGTGCATGTCTAGATCCTCGTACTGTCCCGTTCAGGGAGCTGTTAGGGCGATAGTCGCAGTGAGAAAAATCGCCGTCTGAACCACAACTGACGGCGTACTACGGGTGTATCGAGGTAACAACTCATAAGACCTCGGAACGCTTTATCCTGTGCACGTAACGTCCGGGCGCCAGGATGAAATTGGGGTCAACTGCAGCTTTCAGTTGACTGGCAACTCTGGAAAACGCAGGGCTGCCTGTGTTCAGGACGCCCATCGCATCGACATTGAGGCGATAGGGAAGGAAGCCCTCTTTCTGCCCCGCATCGAACAGGGCGCGATAGCAGTCGTTGGCACGTGCTGTCGCATCCGCATCCTGTCGATCAAAGAGCAGGGGAACGGTAGAGTCGAAGCAGCGATCGTTTACCGTCGTCAACGTAATCAGCGGATTGATGCCGAACTGCGGGCAAATTCTCTCAATCATGTCGATATAGCGGCGAACATCGTTTCCCCGTATCGGTACCAGCGGTGCAAACCATATAAGCCCGCAGCCATCACGGGCAGGGTTCTTCGGTTGCCCCGGCCCTGGCAGAACGCCGGAGCGCCAATAGGCCAGCGCCAGGGCAACGTCATTGGGGGTGCCATGCATGATTTCCAGCGCCCCCGATAGCGTGTCCGCCATACCCTTCACCCGTGTAGCAAGCCCACCGGGCAGTATGCGGGCAACACGCCGGGCCACGTGGACTTTGCGCCGGTTAATAAAGATGACGCGGTCGGTCACTGGGCCCAGGAGCCGCCGCAGCGTGCGCCGGGCCGCCCGGGCTACCTCCCTTGAGGCGTATATCGCGCCCACTCCGCTCCAGGCCGGAACGCTATGGCTGTCAGCAAGACTTTTTACCTCATGGGCCGGCAGAACACCGTTGATGGCCTTGCCTTCAGGGAAGGGTGTCATCATTGAAAGCATGCGTTGGCTGTTAAGCAGATTAATCGCCACGACGGAGCCGCCAAGGGCACGCAATACGGCCCTGACGGCAGGTACCAGTGCTTCCAGCCTGGCGTCGTCCTTTATGGAAAAGAAGAACGCGGTTACTGTCTCCGGAGCAGGCGCAAGGGCGATGGTCATGCTCACCACCACGCCGAAGTTTCCCTGGCTGAAAAGCCCGTCGAGGTAGGGCCCCAGGCCCCATTTGAAGAGCCCGTCTATTTCCGCACCGCCAAGTTCGCTGAGCGGCGTCTGGTACAGGGTTCCGTCGGGCATGATCGCTTCAATTTTTGTCACCGCCGCGAAATGATCGGTAATCGGAGTTATACCGTAGCCCCGCTCAAGCGCATTACCCACAATGCTGCAGGTAGGGCCGGCGCCGGTCACCGGCACCAGGTAATTGCCATCATGGCGGTCGAGAAAGTCCCTCAGGGCGCCTTGGGTTACACCTGGCTCAACAGTGACAACGCCCATCTCGGAATCGAAGCCGGAAATGCGGTCAAGCCCGCTCAGATCAAGGATGGCGGAGCCGTCCTCCACGGGGTTTGCACTGCCGTAACCCCAGTTGTTGCCCGTGCTGACCGGGTAGACTGGCACGTGCCACCGTTGGGCTACCTTCAGAACCTCTGCGATCTGCTCACGGGTCTGTGGGCGGAGTACGGCTGGGATAGAGCGCTTTGTGCCCGTTGCGGAGGCCCCAAAATCCGCCACGCCAGCAGAGACCACTCCGGATTTACCCAGAACAGTGACCCATTCGGCAATGGCAGACTCGGTAGCGGTGCTATTCACTGGCGTTTCCACGATTGATCGACGGCTTTTATGAATACGTCGTTAAAGTTTACTGACGGGTTGTTCATCATTAGCGCGACGATTATAGGCGACATAAGGCGGGTAGAACCATGTTGCATCATTACGGCTCTGAAAACGGGCTCCATTAAATAACTGAATAGCAAACAAGTAGTTAAAGTGAATTCAAAGGAGTACCATAAAGGTCTTTCATTAAAAATAATTAAACTTATTTATGTGATAGCCTGTCATCAAATGTAATTAAATACATGTTTGCCAGCCTTTTAATATTTAAAATGCTTAAAAAATAACAGGTTAAAACTATTGGTTTTAATTTGGTGTATTTAGAGGAGAACAGTTCAATGTCCGCAACATTTGATCTCAATGAACGCCCTGACTATGACGAACTCATAAAGGAGATTACCGACTACACCCTCGGCTACCGGATCAAAAGCAGAGAAGGCTGGAACACGGCCCGCAACTGCCTGATGGACACGCTGGGCTGCGGCTTGCTGGCATTGCGGTTCCCTGAATGCACAAAACACCTCGGCCCAATTGTCGAGGGTACCGTTGTTCCCCATGGTGCCCGTGTTCCTGGTACATCTTTCCGGCTGGATCCGGTAAAAGCCGCCTGGGATATTGGTTGCATCATCCGCTGGCTGGATTACAACGACACCTGGCTGGCGGCCGAGTGGGGGCATCCTTCCGACAACCTGGGGGGCATACTGGCAGTGGCAGACCACCTTTCCCAGAAAAGGGTCGCTGAAGGTAAAAAGCCGCTGACCATGAAAGATGTGCTGGAAGCCATGATCATGGCCCATGAAATCCAGGGCGTGCTGGCGCTGGAAAACTCCTTCAACCGGGTAGGGCTGGACCATGTGGTGCTGGTCAAGGTTGCTTCCACAGCGGTCACCGCCAAACTGATGGGTGCCAATCGCGAGCAGATGCTGTCGGCCCTGTCCCACGCCTGGGTAGATGGCCAATCCTTGCGGACCTACCGGCACGCGCCCAACGCCGGTTCCAGAAAATCCTGGGCGGCAGGGGATGCGACTTCCCGGGCGGTAAGGTTGGCGGACATCGCCATGCGGGGGGAAATGGGAATCCCAAGCGCACTGACAGCGCCCCAGTGGGGCTTTTACGACGTACTGTTCAGCAAAACCAATAAGGACCAGAAACTGAAGCCTGAGGACCAGCGTCAGTTTTCTTTACCCCAGGCCTTCGGCTCCTATGTAATGGAGAATATCCTGTTCAAGATCTCCTTCCCGGCTGAGTTTCATGCCCAGACAGCGGCAGAAGCGGCCGTGACCCTGCATCCACAGGTAAGGGATCGCATCGAAGCCATTGATCGCATTGTCATCACCACCCACGAATCGGCAATCCGTATCATCTCCAAACAGGGCAAGCTCGCCAATGCCGCAGACAGGGACCACTGCCTGCAATACATGGCGGCGGTGCCGCTGATCTTTGGCAGCCTTACCGCAGAGCATTACGAAGACAGCTTCCATGAAGCCAACCCGGTCATCGACAGATTCCGGGAAAAGATGGAAGTGGTGGAAGATGAAAAATACACCCGTGAGTACCTGGAAGAGGACAAGCGCTCCATCGCCAACGCCATTCAGGTGTTCTTCAAGGATGGCAGCAGTACTGACAAGGTCGCGGTTGAATACCCTATAGGCCACCGCCGCCGCAGAAAGGAGGGAATTCCGCTGTTGGAAGACAAGTTCCGCAACAACCTGGCTACCCGGTTCCCCGGCCAGCGTTGTGATCGCATTTTCGAACTCTGCAAGGACCAGAAAGCGCTGGAGAGCACGCCTGTGCATGAGTTTGCCGGGCTTTTCGTGATCT
>CAZFPG010000140.1:0-8222 GCA_964521055.1 uncultured Marinobacter sp. | reverse complement strand
ATTGAGGGCATTGCGCATGTCGCCACCGTAGTTGATTTCCATGAAGGTGGTGCGAAACTCCGGGCCGATGGGGTCCGGCATCTCTTCGGCAACCAGGTGCATGGCGTCAACCAGGGGATGGCCGACCTTCAGGGCCCGGGACATGACCACCAGTGCTTCGGGCAACTGCTCCTCGAACTTTGCCAGCCGCTGGGCCCGGGCCCGCAACAGGCCGAGGAAGGGCATGGCGGTTGCCACGGCGCCTACCGCTATCCCGATCAGGAATGACGATAGCCAAACGCTGGCCAACAGTCCGGTAATAACCCCCAAGGCCACGGCTTTGAGCACCATGCGGTAGGCCACCGTTGTGCGGCCTGCCTGTTCGATCAACCGCTCCAGGGCGTCCATGCCGGGCAGTGACTCTATCCCCTGTTCGAGGCTCGACAGTTCGTCCAGGTGCTTACGTCGGATCAACGACATCTCCTCGCTCCGGTCCGCCGTGTCCGCCACCGACCGCAGGCGCTTCTTCAACCGCTTGCGGGCCTGGCGATTTTCACCAAAGACCGGAACGATAAAGCTCTGCATCAGCAGAAAGACGGCAATAAAGACCATGCCGATAAAGATTGCCTCGTCGGAAATGTTCCAGTTCATCACCATTTCTCCTGACCAGCCTGGAACACCTCCAGCCCCGGATCCATACCGCGGCGCCGGAGATGCTCGTAGAAGTGGGGTACAACGCCGGTCGCGGAGAACTCGCCAATCACGTTGCCGTCTTCATCGATGCCCTCGCGCCGGAACCGGAATATTTCCGACATGGTGATGACATCGCCCTCCTGCCCGTTGACCTCCTGCACACTGACCAGCCGGCGCCGGCCATCCTCCTGCCGCTCCAGTTGCAGGACCACATCGATGGCCGAGGCAATCTGGGCGCGCAAGGGGTTTGCGGGCAGGTTGATGCCACTCATCGCCACCATGCTCTCGATGCGTGTCAGGGCATCCCGGGGAGTGTTGGCATGAATGGTAGTCAGGGAGCCGTCGTGGCCCGTATTCATCGCCTGCAACATGTCCAGGGCCTCGCCACCACGGACCTCGCCGATGATGATCCGGTCCGGACGCATCCTCAGGCTGTTGCGAACCAGGTCCCGCTGGCTGACCTCACCGCGTCCCTCGATGTTGGGAGGGCGGGTTTCCAGGCGCACCACATGGGGCTGCTGAAGCTGCAGTTCCGCCGAGTCCTCGATGGTGACGATGCGCTCATTGTGGGGAATGAAACTGGACAACACGTTGAGCATTGTGGTTTTCCCCGCGCCGGTCCCCCCGGAGACCAGTACATTGAGCCGGGACCGGACCGCTGCCTCGAGCAGCCTGGCCACCTCCGCCGACATCGCGCCAAACTCCACCAGGTTTTCAGCGGTCAGCTTATCCACCGCGAACCGGCGAATGGACAGCATGGGGCCGTCAATGGCCAGGGGCGGGATGACCGCGTTGACCCGCGAGCCATCCTTGAGGCGTGCATCGACCATCGGTGAGGATTCATCGATCCGACGCCCGACTCCGGAGACGATACGGTCGATAATGGTCAGCAGGTGGCGGTCGCTGCTGAAGCAGAGCCTGGTCTGCTCAAGCTTGCCGTGCCGTTCGACGAAAATCGGAGCCGTACCATTGACCAGGATGTCGGATATGGTCTTGTCCCCCAGCAGCGCTTCCAGTGGCCCCAGGCCGAGCACTTCGTCCTGCAGGTCCGCCACGATGCGCTGGCGCACGCTGGCATTGAAGGGCAGGCTTTCCTCCCGCATCATCGCCTCGCAAACCTGGCGGATCTGATTGCGCGCGTCCCGGTCCCCCAGGCCGCTCAGCAGGGACAGGTCAAGGGTCTTGACCAACCGGTCAAAGAGTGACTCCTTGAACACCTGCTCTTCGTCCGAGAGCTCGCCCCGCTCGTCCGGACCTCGCAATACCGGTGCGGTCCAGCCGCTAGTGCGGGCTGTGTCTGTTGCGTTGGTGCCGTCCAATCGTTGCCGCGGGTTCATGTTCATACGCTCTCTCCTTGGGTTTGCCGTACCCAGCCAAACAGGTTCCACCTGGAACCTGCGCTACGATGCTGCCCCTCCCGTTGGCCCAATGTTTGGGCCAACTTGACCAGGTCACGGGTTATTGGCGCCCCGGGTGCTGACTCGCACAACGGGCTACCCATATTGATACTCTGGCTGACCCTCTTGTAGTCATTGGGTAGGGTCAGCAGGCGCAGTCCTGTCAGGGCACTGCGAATGTCTTTCAGTGAAACCGGGCTGTTCTTGCTGAACCGGTTGACGACGACGGTGATCTGGGAATCCGCGACGCTCAGTTCCCTGCGCAGGATCGACACCAGCCGCTGGGCATCGCGCAGGTGGGCGACGCCCTGCTCCATGACCACCAGCACGTGATCGGCATTCTCCAGGGTCATGGCCGTTGCCCCGCTGACCCAGCGCGGCAGGTCCACGACGATATCCTCGTAGGCTTCCCCAAGGATCTTCAGCAGCATCTCCACCCTTTCTTCCGGCACCTCGGCGATGGTCACCCGGTCCTCGGGGGTGGAGGCCATCAGGTCCAGGCCGCTTTGGTGGGACAGCACATAACCCTCCAGCGCAATCAGGTCCAGGCTATCCACCAGTTCCAGCGCCCTCACCAGGCCATTGCGAGGGGTCAGGTTGAAATAGACCGGCAGGGCCCCGAATTGCAGGTCCAGGTCGATCAATACCGCGCGCTTCTGGAGGGAGTCAGCAAGGATGTGGGCCAGGTTGGCTGCAACCATGCTGGCACCCGAGCCGCCCTTGGCGTTGATAACCGCCGTCAGCCGGGCAGCCTTGCGGCCGGATTCGGTGCACTTGTCCCGCAACAACTGGCCAATGAACTGCCCGACCTCGCCTTCCTCCAATGGCAGGGAAAGGAAGTCCCTCGCGCCGGCACGCAGGGCCACGCGGATGAGTTCGGCGTTGTCCCTTTCTCCGATCACCAGCAGGGGTGGCCGGGCACTGGCCGGGTGCTCAATCAGGGCCGCCAGCTCGGAGCGCCAGTTCTCGCTCACCATCAGCACCATGGCATCGGGCAGCGGAAACATGTCCCCCAGGGGATCGGCATGGCCATTGATCATGACCTTTGTGGTCACATGAACGTCACCGCGGTCGCCCAGCAAGGTCTTGAGAATATCCAACCCTTCCCTGGAACGGCCCGCAAGCAGTATTTCCAGTCGATAGCGCATAGCGTTCTCCCCGTCATTCAGTACCGACCACCATCCCGTCCAGCATCGGCTGTGCCGCCTTGCCCCGGTAGAACTCCAAGGTCCTGGCGGCTTTATCCCCGCTCAAGGGCGGTGTCTCGTCGCCAGGACGATAGGTCTGGGATTCCATGGCGTGTCGGACGCTCGTGCCGAACGGAGACAAGTCATCTCCGGGCGACGTTGCGCAGCCTGTAATCAGGACACCGGTTACTACCGCCAGTACGATTCGTGAATAAGACATAGTTTTTCTCCCGCCTGAGGCAGTCAAAGCGCTGCGATTAAAGGTCATGGCCGAAGCGTCCTTCCGTGCCACCGTCATTCCGGTTGAGCAACGGGTCGACATTCTCGGACCGGGGCTGCTTCCCAGGCTTGCCGTGGAGCCGTCCCAACAGGTAGAACTCCACGTCGCTGGGCGCCACAAAGCTGCCAGTGGGTAACCGGATCTCCTCGGGGGTGATAGGCCGGGCCAGCCGCGCTGTGACAAAGATCACCAATTCGGTCTGGTCCTTGATGAACTCCTGGCTACGGAAGAGCGCCCCCAGGATGGGGATGTCCCCCAGCCCCGGAAACTTGCTGACGTTCTCACGCAGGTTCTCCTTGAGCATGCCGGCAATCGCGATGGTCTGCCCGTTACCCAGCTCCAGGGTGGAACTGGCGCTGCGCTTGACCAGGGCGGGCACGAAGAACTGGCTCGACACCTGCCCTTCCGCCCCCACGCCAACGGTCAGGCTGTTGTTGTTGACCAGGTCCGAAACCGCGACATTAACCCGCAGGTTGATCACGCCAGAGTCCAATACCACCGGCAGGAACCCCAGGCTGACCCCGAACTCCTTATGATCAATGGTGATTCCACCGTCCCCCTGGGGTACCGGAATCGGGAATTCACCGCCGGCGAGAAAGTGGGCCTCCTCACCGGTCAGGGTGGTCAGGTTGGGTTCGGCGAGGATCTTGGCGGTGCCTTCGCGGTTGGCGGCATCGATCACCGCATTCAACAGGTAGTCACCGTTCTGGTAGCTGGCAAAGATACCGGCGTCCTCGATGGATCGCGTGAGGGGCGCAAATTCGTCGATCATGGGGCCGACGGGCGTGCGGGTACCGCCAAGGGCGGGAATGCGAACATCACCACCGCCCTGCTGGAATAACGCGTCGGGAAACAGAGCGCCACCCTTGACGGCCCCAACCTTGAGGGACGAACTGGCCATGTTCAGCACATCAAACTGGAAGTCCAGGCGTTTGACCAGCGAGCGGGAGACTTCCGCCACCTTCACATCCAGCATCACCTGCTGGGCGCCACCCACATGCATCAGGTTGAGAATCGGCGGAGCACCGCCTGCTTCCTGGGGGCCGGTAAAGCTGCTGGCCAGACGCAGTGCGGCATCAATGCTTGTCGCGCTGGTTATTTCACCGCTTAGCACTATGGTGTTATTGGCGGAGCGGACCTGGATGTTTTCCGCTGGCAGCAGGTCATGGAGGTTGGCTTTCAGGGTTTGCAGGTCGTGGGTTACGTTGATATTGAGTATTCCCTGCAACCGTTCATTGTTGTCCCACAACACCACGTTGGTGGTGCCCCGGGATTTGCCAAGCACATAGACCTGCCGTGCCCGCACCACCACGACATCGGCTATCTCGGGGTTGCCGATGGAGAGGATCTTCACCGGGCGTGGGAAATCCAGTACCTGGGATTTGTGGATCGGCACCTCCACCGTGATGGCATCACCCTCATCGGGCATGGCGAGTATCACCCGTTCACTCAGTTGCGCACCTGCCATCAGCGGCCAACCAAGGCTTAGTAGTAAAACCACGACGCTGGTTAGCGTCTTCAACATTACCTTTTCCATGATGCTTCCCCGCTGTATTCCCGTTATTGGCGCAACGACTCCGGATCGGTGTTGCGCATCACTCGTGAACGTCGGTCGAAGTCATTTCCGTGCCCCGGATCACGCTCACGCGTGTATGCCGGGATACGGCCACTGGCTTCGGTTCTGGTTTCGGCTTTGCTGCCGGTTTTGGGCTCGGCTCAGGCTTCGGCGCGGCCGCCACCTCCACCGGCGCTTCCAGCTTTTCGAGCGGATTGCGCAGCGTCAGTTGGACCCTGCCCTCCTGGGTCGCCTCAAACAGCTGCTCGGCCTGCCGGGGCGTGACCGCCAGGGTCACCGCTCGCACGATGACCGGGCCATCGCGCTCCTGGGACGCGTTCTGGTCGACCGCCAGCACCACAATGCGGCGCAAGATGGTTTTTGACTCCACATTGCGGCTGCCGCCAGTGCGCTTGCTTGAAACCACGTCCACCTCGTTGCCGGGCAACAGGAAGCCCGCCACCCCGGCCACATCGTCCACCCGCACACTGATGGCCCGCATGCCCGGCTCGAGTACGGCGGCCAGGGCGCTGCCCCTCATGTGTTCGGCCACCCGGCCCTCCAGTATCACTTCACCCGCATAGATCGGCTGGGAACTGATACGCCCCACCACGCTATCAACGGTTTGGAAACTGCCCTTGGGGACAGCGTGAGGCGGCAAGTCCATCATTCGCAGGTCGGTGGACTGTACCGTGCGCCCAAATGGAATCTGCACCGCCGCGACCACTACAGCGGAACCGGCCGCCGAATCCTCACCGCCACCGATGCGCTCCTGCACCCAGCTGTTCGCCATTCCGGCGGCAGCCATGGCCAGCACCAACGAAATGCCAAGCATTGCGACGATCCCTTTCTTCTTCATGATTCATGCTCCTCGCCGGCGCCGCCGGACTCTACGAAGTAGTTTTCCCAGGCCCTGATCAGGGCCTCCTCGGTCAATGCCGCCTGTCCCTGGTAGCGCAGGTAGTCCATGGCCAGGCCGATAAGGTCCCGCGGATGACAGGGAAGCAGCGGAACGCCGCGACGGCCATGCAACTGATCGAGTGTGAAGTCCACCAGCGCGGGGTCGAGCGTCAGCCCCTGACGGGCACACTCCTGTTGCCAGATGGCCCGGTATTCCTCCGGCACCAGGGGTTGAAAGCGAATCTTGTAGCCGATGCGCCGCAGGAAGGCCTGGTCGGCCAGTTCCAGGGGGTTGTGGTTACTGGAGAACACCAGTGCCACGTCAAAAGGCACCTGGAAATGCTGGCCGCTGGACAGGCTGAGAAAATCCCGCCCTTCTTCCATGGGCACGATCCAGCGGTTGAACAATTCCTCCGGCCGCATGCGCTGGCGGCCCAGGTCATCGATCACCAAAATGCCGTTATTGGCCTGTAATTGTGCCGGGGCATGGTGGATGCGGGTCGCCGCGTCGTACTGGACCTCAAGCATGTCCATGGTCAGTTCTCCACCCACCACGACCGCGGGTCGCTTGCACAGCTCATAGCGGGGGTCATGACCACGGTCCAGGAACAGGGAAGCCTCGGGCGGCGTACTGCTCAGGCGTTCGTGGACTTCCGGGTCATAAAGCCGCACCGCCTTGTCCGCCACCAGTACGGCATGGGGAATCATCACCCCACCGGTCATCAGCCGGGATAGCTTGCGGGCAATGTAGGTCTTGCCGGTGCCAGAATCGCCATGGATGAAGATGGCCCGGGCCGAATGCATGGCCGGGCCAAGCTGGTCCAGCACCTCCGGACGTATGGTGACGTTCTCGAAGGCCGCACGGACTTCCTCGTGGCTCAGGGTCCGGGCACTCATGGTCTGACGGGCAACCATCGCGGTGTATTGCCCCAGGGGGACCGGCGCGGGGCCAATGTAGCCATCGCGGCCCAGTGCTTCCTGGGCCGCCACGCGGCCACGATCGGTCAGGGCAAATCGCAGCATGCCAGTGCCGGTGGCACCACGCACTTCCGCGCGACCTTCCTCCCGCAAGAAGGCAAAAACCCGCTCGACCTGGCTGCCGGGCAATGCCGTGCAGGAGGTCACCTCCTGCAGGTCCAGAACGCCGCGTTCGAAAAGGTGTTTGGAGATCAGGTCCGCGACGTACAACTCGCTCAGGCCGGTGTCCTCCAGGGTGCGGGGGCGCAAGGCCAGAGCGGTGTCGCCTGCCGGGGGCTGGCCCAAGCCGTCCAGCAACTGCTGCTCGGTGGCATAACTCGGTTCGGGCAGTGGGTCTGGAATCATCCGGTCATTGTTCATAATGCTGCCATCCCGCGGCGGACCGCTGTATCAGTGAATGAGCCCGGTCAACGGCGACTGCCAGATCAGGAACAGACTGGTGCCCAGCGCAATGGACACCGCAAAGGGAAACCTGCGGCCCATGACTTCGCCCTTGGGCGGCGACAGGTAGACCGGCCGGCCAGTGGCAAACAGGGTCTTGAGCATCAACCCGTAGCGCGGCCAGGGCGCCTGCGAGTTGGCTGAAAAAGTGGCCAGGACCATAAAGCCCAGGGCAATCACGCCACCCACGGCGATACTCGCCAGGCCGGCGAGCAGGATGTGGTAGGGGCCGAGAAAGGTACCGACGGCGGCCATCAGCTTGACGTCGCCCGCGCCAGTAGTGCCTACCAGGTAGCCCGGCATCAGGATCGCCAGGCCCACGCCCAGGCCCGCCAGGGCATCCAGTATTCCGCTAAACCCGGCGACGCCCAGTTGCAGGGCGATGCCCAGGCCTGCCGCGATAAACACAAGGGCGTTGGGAACGCGCCGTTGGCGCAGGTCCCAACAGGCGGCACTCCAGAGCAGTGCCAATACCGGAAGGCTTATAAGTAATGATTCAGGGCTCATTGGTTATAGCTCCCTGCTATAGGGGGGGAGGGGTAAGGACACCGGGCAAGCCCGGCGCCCCTGACTGCCAGTCTTCAGATGGGTGTGCCACCCAGCGCCACAAGCAAAGCGTTTAAGTGGATTACCACCTGATCGCCAATCAATACAAAAATTGCCGCACCGACCGCTACGATCAGGCCAGCAACCAGCGCCCACTCCACAACTTCGGTACCTTCTTCTTCACGCAAAAAGCTCTGTACACCTGCAATTAACTTTTTCATGTCCGGTTCTCCGTTGCTTTTGATAAACCAGGGCCGCTCTTATGG
>CAZFPG010000139.1:0-8248 GCA_964521055.1 uncultured Marinobacter sp. | reverse complement strand
CGTGTTCGGCATGAGCATGCAAAAACCCATGCTGGGCGATCCATCGGGGCTCACCGATACCATGTGGGACCTGATCGTCGATGCCCTGGGCGCCCTGGTGATTTCGGTATTGGGCTGGCGCTATCTCAAGAATCCCGCGCAGAATTCGTTCCTGGAGCACTGGATCGATTCCTTCATCGAGCGCAATCCCCGGTTCTTCAAGCGATAAATAACAAAATGGTCTCTGTCCCGCTTTCATGAAATAATGCCTGCCTTATCAAGGCAGTCGGACAATCTTCTCATGCATGCAAAGCGCGAACGCAGCGGTGGTTCAAACGGCTTTACCCTCATTGAGCTGATTCTGGTTATCGTGATCCTTGGAATTCTTGCAGCGTTTGCGCTTCCCCGGTTTGCCGCGCTATCTTCCAACGCTCGCATAGCCACGCTCAACTCGGTGGCCGGCACAATGAAAAGTACAATCGGGATCGTCAGAAGCAAAGCCTACGCCCAGGGGCTGTCCAGATCAGCCAGCAACCCAGGAGGGTCCAACCAGACTGGCTATGTGATCGAAACGGAAGCGGGACGCTCGGAAGTTGACTGGAGAAACCTGTGCCCTGAGAGTCAGGCCGAGCTGGCGGACTCCCTGACCATGCTGGATTACATCTCGGTTGACGCCAGCGATTCCCAGTTGAATACCTTTGTCGACAACCAGTACACAAGGGTCGGATTCAACCTGCCGTCTGATCCGGGCCCGGGCTGCTATGTCGAATACGATTCTTTCGGTGACCCGGAGTGCACGGTGACACAAGTCGTGTCCGGCTGCTGAGGGCCGGGCCCGCTACCGGACTCAACCGAAATAATCCTGTATCCAGTCAAACAGTGTTCCCGCATCAATATCGGAGAGGGCCACCTGTTTGAAATCGTCATCCACCTCATCCTCGATGGTTACAAACTGATAGAGCAACACGCCCGGCTGCTCATCGTGCAGAATGAGCGTTATACGCCGGCGGGTGCGCAGGCAGTCGATGGTCATCACATCCGCAGGTATGCCGGCATCGCGCATGCCACGGCGCACTTCCACCACCGGATTGATATGCTCATGGGTCGCCTGGATGCGGGCATGGGCATCGCTGGCCATGTCGGACAGGGCCTTGAGAGGATCTTCTGACATTCTATTCAATCACTCCTGATCTCGGAACGAGACAATTCATCGCTGTAATGGACAGATCCCGGAACACGGCTTCCGAGGCAATCACACTGGGGAACCGGTCGTAAACGGATCGCCGACAGGATGATGTCCGGGTTTCGCTTTCGCTGACGCAATCCGAGTGTGCCTCCGCACCGCGGCTTTGCCCGGTAGCGTCCTTACAAAGTGCCGGGATTTGGGTAACCACCCAGTCCATGGCGACACTGCGCTCAACCGGATTCACGGCCAGGTCGGTAAAGCGGCTGGCTTCGACCGGTTCAGGCTGTTCACGGGTCTGCTCCCAGAGAACAAACAACAGAGCTGCAGATACCAGTACGATGGTAACCTTGGGAATCTTCATGGGCGCCTTTCAATCCGGTGAAACAGGCTGTGGATGATAAACACTTGGGAATGCGCTGTCTCGGTTAGCGCGGCTATACTGACTGGGATTTTCCCTATCAGGGCCACTCATGGACAAGGCCCGACCAACCAGACAACAAGGAGCCTGGCAAATGGCCACACTGATCGTTGGTCTTATTCTGTTTCTCGGGGTGCACTCGCTATCCATCGCCAACGAACCGCTGCGCAATCGCCTGCACGAATCGCTGGGTGAAGGTGCCTTCAAGGGACTTTACGCGCTGGCTTCCCTGGTGGGTCTGGTGCTTATCATCTGGGGTTACGGCGCAGCCCGCATGGATCCAACCGTGATCTACACGCCACCGGGGTGGCTCCGGCACCTTGCCATGCTGCTTCTGGTGCCGGTTTTCCCGCTACTGTTCGCCACCTATTTCCCCGGCAGGATCAAGGCAAAACTGGGGCACCCGATGCTGGTAGCAGTAAAGCTCTGGGCACTGGCACACCTGCTTGCCAACGGAATGCTGCACGACCTGCTGCTGTTCGGCTCTTTCCTGGCCTGGGCGGTGGTCGACCGGATTTCCATGAAACGCAGAACCCAGCGCCCTATTGCCACCCTGCCAGCAAGCAGGGCGAATGACGCCATTGCGGTTGTAGGCGGCCTTGCGGTGTATGTGGTTACCGTGCTCTGGGCACATCAATGGCTCTTTGGTGTTGCGCCTGTCTGATCTCCGGAGAAATTAATGCTGCAAGATACCTTCGAACAGGCCCTACCAGGGGCCCGTAAATCCACCAAGCGCCACATTCTTCAATGCGCGCTGGAGTGCTTCCTGGAAAGCGGGCTTGAATCCACAACCATCGATACCATCCGGCAACGGTCCCGAACCAGTGTTGGAACCATCTACCACCATTTCGGCAACAAGGAAGGCCTGGTGGCCGCGCTTTTTTTTACTGCCCTGGATGACCACAAAGCCATTATGTGGCCGGTGCTGGAGCGCGCGAGCACACCGAAAACTGTCATCGAGGGGCTTGTTCACAGCTATATACGTTGGGTAACCGGGCAGCCAGAGCTGGCCCGATTCATGTTTCTCGCCCGTTCCAGTGTGGCGGCCGGTCCATTTGGCGATGAGCTGGCCACGAGAAACCGCGAGCAATACAGCTTCCTGCATAAATGGCTGGCTGAAGGCGTCAAGCTCGGAGACATCCGCTCACTGCCAAAGGAAACCTATCCCTCTTTGCTCTTCGGGCAGGCCGAGAATTATTGTCGGGCGTGGCTGTCCGGCCGGGTGCCAACACCGCCAGGCGATCATGCTTCGGTGTTTGCCGAAAGCGCCTGGCGGTCTTTAGCGCAAACTAAATAGAATATTATTCTAGAACTAAATTCTAATTTTTGGCATGATTTCCTGATAGACCCATATTTCACAATCAGGAAGCAATGCCATGGACATCATACGCCTGTACAACCGCATGAGCCGCCTACCAATGGGGGTAACCCTGTTCAGCCGTGCGGTTTGCCAGACTGCCCCTTATTTCTCCAGCATTTCACCCCGCGTTGAATCCCTCGAGCCGGGCCGTTGCGTGGTCACCATGAAAAAGCGCCGCAAAGTCACGAATCACCTGAAAACCGTCCATGCCATCGCCATGTGCAACATGGCTGAACTCGCCGGCGGGCTGATGACCGACGCTTCCATTCCGCAGGGAGCGCGCTGGATTCCATCCGGTATGTCCGTGAAGTATATGAAAAAAGCAAAAACCGATCTGACTGCTACCGCAGATGGCTCTGAACTTAACTGGTCCGAGGATGGGACTGTTCAGGTGCCGGTATCGGTTACCGACAAGTCGGGCCAGCAGGTCTTCCACGCCCTGATCGACATGAACATCAAGCACGCACAATAAACACAGCCATGAGCGAGCTATTCGACTTCGGCAAAACCATACTCGAACAACAACCATTCAGCGTACTTCTGGGCACGGAGCACCGGTCCGGGTTCACGGAAAGTGACCGTACGTATGGGAAGGCGAATGAGCGTGGAACAGCGCCTTTTCACAGAAATCGTTATGATATAACATTTCGTTTCCTGTTATTCAGCCTGGATTCACTTCAACATGATCACACGATTTCGATTTACCCTGTATTTACTGACCACGCTACTCATCGCTCCCACGGCACTCGCTCAACCTACGCCGGCCAACACCCTTTCGATCCAGGCAGCGTTCGAATTCTCTAGCCTGGATCCTTCGCGAAGTGGTTATGTGTTCACTCGCATGCAGGTGCTGGAAACCCTGTTGAATGTCGACTCCTCGGGGCGGCTCACTGACGGGCTGGCGAGTGAATGGCAGATACGTGAAGAAGGCAGGGCCTGGGAACTGACCCTGCGGCCGGGGGTTCAGTTTCACGATGGCAGCGCCCTGACAGCAGACATTGTGGTGGACAACCTGAAGCAGGCAGCGGCCAAACCCGGCCCACTCCAGAAGGTGCCACTCAATAACATCTCAGCCACCGATGACAGCACCATCCTGATCGAACTGGATAGCCCTTACCGGCCACTCGGGGCGATTCTCGCGCACTATTCCACCGCCATACTGGCGGGCAGCGCGTTCGACGGGAACAAGCAGGTTGTGGAACTGGTGGGCACCGGCCCGTTCTCCGCCTATGAGGTCAATGTACCGCACCGCCTGGTGGTGAAGCGGTTCGACGACTACTGGGGCAAAAAGGCGGAGATTGAGTTCGCCAGCTACCTGACCGGGCACCGGGCGGAAGCCCGGGTGCTGCAGGCCCGCAGTGGTCAGGCGGATATCGTCTTTGGCCTTGATCCCGCGGCCGTTCCCATGCTCAAGCGTTTGCCGAACCTGGAGATTATCAGTAGCGACCTGCCCCGCTCGCTGGTCCTCAAGCTCAACCTCGGGCATCCGTTCCTCAAGGACAGGGCAACCCGCCAGGCCCTGAGCCTGGGAATCAACCGGAAAGGCATTGCCACTGCCATCCTCCACAGCCCGGACTCGGCCAGCGGGCAGCTTCTTCCGCCGTACATGAGTGACTGGTACCTGGAGGACGTTTCTGCCCAACAGGATACAGAGGAAGCCGCACGCCTGCTGGAAGCAGAGGGTTGGAAGAAGGGTAATTCAGGCTGGCTGGAGCGCGACGGTCAAACGTTCGAACTGACGCTAATCACCTATGCGGACCGCCCCGAACTGACCACCGTCGCCACAGCGATCCAGGACCAGTTGCGGCAACTGGGTATCAAGCTGAACGTGAACGTGACCAACTCAAGCAGCATTCCGGCGGGCCACGAGGATGGTTCGCTGGAGATGGCCCTGATCGCACGAAACTATGGCATCGTCGCTGACCCGCTGGCTATCCTCATCAACGACTTCGGCAGCGAAAAAGGCGGCGACTGGGGCAGTATGAACTGGAAAAACACCGACATTCAGCAAACCCTGAGGGGACTGGTTGAAGCAACGGGTGCCGAGGATTACCGGCAGCAGGCACAATCCGTTGCCCGCGCCATCCAGGAAGACCTACCGCTGATCACCATTGCCTATTACGTTCAACAGACGGCCGTAAACCAGCGGGTTCACGGTTTCCGCTTCGATCCCTACGAGCGCAGTTATTTCCTGAACGAACTCAGCCGGGCGAAATAATGATCACCATCCTGAGCAAGCGGCTGCTGCAGTTGGTGGCGGTCGCCTGGGGCGTTGGCACCCTGACCTTTGTCCTCATGCGCAGCCTGCCCGGCGACATGGCCTACCGGATTGCCGCCAGCCGCTACGGTATGGACGCTGTGGATTCCCGCGCCGCAGAGCTTGTCCGCGCGGAACTGGGTCTGGACCAGGGGGCACTGGCAGCCTACCTGGACTGGCTGGGTGACATGCTACAGCTGAATCTCGGCAATTCTCTCGTTAGCGGCCTGCCGGTCAGCCAGGAACTCATCCACATGCTGGGCCATTCGCTCATGCTGGCATTCGCCGGCATGACCCTTGCGATGGTCATCGCCGTCCCCCTGGGGCTCGCCAGTGCCTATCGGGGAGGCTGGCTCGACCGCGTTCTGCTGGCGGTATCCACCCTGGTGCGGGCCATACCGGTGTTTGTGATTGGCGTCCTGGCCATCATCGTGTTCGCACTCGAATGGAGCCTGCTTCCCGTGTCGGGTTTCGGCACACCGGCCCACCTGGTCCTGCCGGCCCTCACACTGGCCATCAGCCTGGCCGCGGTATTGAATCGGGTTGTCCACAACGAAGCGAAACGGGTCTTTGGTTCGTCCTTTTTCGAGTTTGCGCGAACAAAAGGCCTGAGCACCTGGCAAGCTTTCCAGCGCCATGGCATTCGCAACATTTCCGTGCCTGTGGTGGCATTTATTGGCATCCAGTTGATCACGGTGGTGGAGGGTGTGGTCATGATCGAATCCCTGTTTTCCTGGCCCGGTGTTGGCCACGGCCTCGCCCATGCCATCTTTGCCCGTGACATTCCGATGATCCAGGGCGCCGCGCTCATCATGGGAATGCTCTTCGTAGTCCTGAACGGGCTGGTGGACCTGGTGTGTTATCGATTGGATCCCCGGGGAGGCGCGCTCCAATGACCCTCCCATTAACCCCCGCCCAGCGTACCGGCCTGGTAATCCTGGCGCTGCTTTGCGTCTACGCTTTCGGCGCCGGCCTTGTTCGGGATGGCGATGCCATCAGCCAGAACCTGAACCAGATACTCGTCTCTCCAGGTTCCTCATACTGGCTCGGTACCGATCACTTCGGGCGAGACATGTGGGTTCGCCTGGCAGAGGCCCTGCAGCGCTCCATCACCCTCGCCGCACTGTGTGTGCTCACCTCTGCGGTGATCGGTGTGACCGCCGGTGTCCTGGCCGCAACCCAATCCCCCTGGGTGGACCGAACGCTCGACGGCATTGTCACCACCATACTCGCCCTGCCCGGCCTGGTGCTGGTGCTCATTCTGGCAGCCCTGGCGCCCGGCTCCTTCTGGATGATCTACCTGGCCATTTCCCTGATCCAGTGGATCGAGTATTTCCGGCTCAGCCGGGCCATGACGCTGCGGCTGGCGCAATCGCCGGCCGTGGAATCCTCCAGGATCATGGGGTTCGGGCTCTGGTACCAGTTCCGACGGCACTATTGGCCGGCCCTGGCGCCTCAAGTGTTCACCATCGGTGCCTTTGGCGCTGCCAACGCCATATTGATGATGGCATCGCTCGGCTTTATCTACGTGGGCATACAACCCCCGCTGGCCGAGCTCGGTTTAATGATCGTTGAGCATTTTCCCTACTACAGCGATGCCCCCTGGCTGCTGGCCATGCCCCTGGGGCTGCTGGCATTGCTGATTCTCGCCTGCCAGCTACTTGGTAAAGGACGCGCCCAATGAACCTCATCGAACTTGAAAACCTGGCAGTCCATGCCGGCGATGTGGAACTGCTTGCCCCCATCAGCTTTGCACTGCAAAAAGGAGAACGGCTGACGATCCTGGGCCAGACCGGGTCAGGCAAAAGCCTGCTGGTGCAGGCAATCATGGGCACTCTGCCAAAAGGCCTGTCGACCAAGGGCACCGTTCGCCTTTTTGGCGAGGACATTTCCGTCAAACAAAGGCAATCCTATTGGGGAAAGCGGATCAGCATGCTGCCCCAGGAACCCTGGAACGCGCTCGACCCGCTCATGCCCGTCGGCAGGCAGCTGGAACAAACCTATGCGCTTGTAGACGGCCAAAGTTCAGGGCAAGCACGCGAGAGCGCCCGGTATACATTCAGCCTTCAGGGTTTACAGCACGCACTGCACAAGCGGGTTGACCAACTCTCCGGAGGCATGGCCCAACGGGTGGCCATTGCCTGCGCAACGGCCGGGGGCGCACCGGTTCTACTCGCCGACGAACCCACCAAAGGTCTGGACGTATCCCGGCGCGATCAGGTGGTTCAACAGTTAACGGCCCAGGCGGAAACCGGGGCACTGATCACCATTACCCATGACGTGGCCGTGGCCCGACAGGCCGGTGGCCGAATGATGGTGATCAAATCAGGCGAACTGGTTGAAGCCGGTGATAGCGCCAGCGTGCTCGGCAACCCCACCCACCCTTTCACACAAACACTGGTCGCCGCCGACCCGGCAAGCTGGCAGGACAAACCGCCCCAGGCAAATAACGACAGCCCGGTACTCTCCGTGTTGGACCTTGCCGTCGGTAGAGAGGGAGTCGCCCTGACCGACCCCCTGGATTTCACGCTCCACCGGGGGGAGGTGGTTGGCGTGGTGGGCGACAGCGGTTGCGGCAAAAGTACATTGGGCGACACCCTGCTGGGGCTGGTCGCGCCACACGCTGGCAGCGTACAACGCCATGTAAGGGCACCAAAGCATCAATGGCAGAAGCTGTACCAGGACCCAACCGCCGCAGTGAGCCACACCACACCGCTCCGGGTACTGCTGAACGACGTTGTCCAGCGCCATCGCGTTGACACAAAACGCATTCCCCCCCTTATGGCAAAACTCGGCCTGGACACAGCACTGCTGGAGCGCAAAGCAGACAGCGTCTCGGGCGGAGAGCTGCAGCGTTTTTGTCTGCTACGGGTTTTATTGCTGGACCCGGTTTTCCTTTTCGCGGACGAACCCACATCCCGGCTTGACCCGGTAACCGCCAGGGAGGTCAGTAAACTCCTGGTGGACCTCGCCGGGGACACTGGCTGCGCCGTCATCATGGTAAGCCACGACCCACAACTGATCGCCAAGAGATGCAGCCGGGTGATC
>CAZFPG010000138.1:0-8257 GCA_964521055.1 uncultured Marinobacter sp. | reverse complement strand
ACCGTCATCGGGTTATCGCCAGTCAGGGTGATAACCGGAGAGCCTTGTGGGTCCGTGCCGTCGCGGCTGTTGCGGCTGAAGAAATCCCAGATGATGTCCGGGTAACTGGGGCCCACTCTTATGGACCACTTGCCGTTGTTGCCATCCTCACCGCCAACCCAGTAATGACCGTGGTCCGTGTCCTGTGTGTTTGGCGTGGATAGCGGGCCGTCGAGGTAGACGGTTTCCACCAGGGAGCGGGTGCCCAGCGTGCCGTCCCGGGTGTAGCGTGTGTGCTCGCAGCTGTAGTTGTTCTGGTAGTAGGGCGCACACGCAGAGGATGAGGCTTCGGCTTCAGCGGGTGTATCAAAGGCTGGATCGCCAAAGACTTTCAGGTGGGCGTCCCGTGTGTTGTCGGCAGCTGCCTTGAGTACGGTACAGTCGTTCTCGTTCTGCAGAACCATCAAGGGGATGGGGTAGGTGTCATCCAGTTCGTTCTGCATGTCCGACACTACCTGGGAGACGCTATGGAAAGTCGCGCTTCCGGGGCACTGTCCGGATAATGAGACAGAGGCGGAGTCTTCACCATAGGGCAGGCCTGATGCCGGTGCTGCGGCTGCCCAGTACTCATTGTGTGCCACGGAGGCAACCGTGGCCATGGCGCCGCCGGAAGAAAACCCGGTGATAAACCGACGGTTCGGGTCAACGCTGAAGTCGGCTTCCACGGCCTGTGCGATCTGGTGCAGGTCCTCAACTTCTCCAGCGCCTTCATGGCGGTGGTGGTCGAACCAGAACCCCCAGCAGTTCTCGTTTCGCAGCCCGTCGTAACTGGTGATGAACGGTGCCACCAGGATAAAGCCGTACTCGTCCGCTGCTGCGGTCAGGCCCCAGTCATTCAGTACGTCATTATTGGTCTGTTTGCAGCCATGCAGTGCCATCACCATAGGCGCTGGAGTGGAGAGGTTGTCTGGCACATACACTTTGTAGTCCCTGGCGCGGGACTGGTTGTAGCCCTGTTGGGGCAGGGTGAAGGAGTGGGGCTGGCCTGCGAGCGCCGGTTGTATCGTTATGCTCAGAAAAACCGACAGGATAAGCGCGGACAGTACCGGGCCGCCGTACCCTGAAATGGACGGAAACGTCATTGTTGTAGCTCCTTTCTTGGATTTATTGTTCGGCAGCTACAAACAAGGAAATATCATGCCAGGGCTTCAAGTGGTTGATTTGATGAAGCTGGCCCGCAACGCCGGAACATGAGGTGGCAGGAATTCCGGACGGGTGTAGGGTATTCAGGACAACGGGCGTATTGGGGCTCTTCTCTCCCGTGGGAAGAGCCCCCTTTAGGGTGGTCAGAAGCCGTAGGAGCGGGAAATCGTCTCCAGATCGCCGGAGCTGACCAGCTTTTCATAGCTGTCCTGCAGCGCGCTCAGAACCTTGGGGTCAGTGTTTTTGTTGATGGCCAGGTACATCGGGGTTTCCCGGAACACCAGGACCTGCTCGAGATCGGTCACGTCTGAGGCATCGGCAGCCAGGTACGGGCCGGCCAGGCCGTCGGCGACCCACAGGTCAATCTGGTCCTGTGCCAGGCGGCGGGCGTTCAGGCCGTTGTTGCTGATGGCGGACACATCGAAACCTTTGTCTGTCAGGTAGCCGGTCATGACATCACCCTTGTAACCACCAATCTTGTATTTCCTGGCGTCATCCAGGTTTTTCAGTTCGATGGAGGATCCTGGTTTGGCGAACAGCGTCCACTTGATGCTGGCCAGTGGGCCGACCCAGTTGAAAGCCGGATCCCGGTCGGCGGTTCTGGATACGCAGTAAATGCCGTGATCCGTGTGCTGCTCCGTTCGCTTGAGGCCATAGCTCAAGTCCCGCAGTTTGATACTGTAGTCCACATTGGCGCGCTCAAGCACGGCGTTCAGTACGTCTGTGCACAAGCCTGTTATGTCCTTTTGCGAGTGTGCAAACGGCTGGCCGTTGGTAGTCATGTTGTAAGGTGGGTATTGTTCCGTGTAAATCCGCAACTCGGCGGTGGCGTAACCGGATATCAGCAACAGGCTGAACAGCAGACCGATTTTCCCTTTCATGCACTCACTCCATTTCAGTTTGGGTTTGGCGAGCGCGGAATGATAATGAATGGGTGCCCCGGTGGGCAGTGCGGATTCCTCTTCTTTACATTTCTGAATTACTGTTTGCTCACGAGTCGCAAGCAGATTGTTGATCGCCCGGGTAAAGCACCGGAGAATCTTCCTGCAGGAAGTGGCCGCCTTTGAGGGTGACATGGCGCTGATCTTTTGCGCCTGGAATCCGCTTTTGCATATAGGCGTCACCCCCGCGGGTAATAAAGGGCGGAAGGAACGAATGGCGTGTCCCATCCGCCAAGAGGGTTAACGGAAGCCAGACCTTCTTAACGCTGCTGGTGTGTAATCCATCTTGTTCGCGGTGAAGCCGAACTCAATAGGGCCTTCCGACTCGTTGTAGAGCCCGAGCACGAGATAGCGGGATGCCAGCAGATCGTAAACTGCTTCCCCCGTGTAGTAAGGCGTGTCTGCGTAGTAGTACTGGACATGGAACCCCTCGGCTACGCGCCAAAGATCGCCCCGGTTGTCGTAGTAATCGGCGGCGGCAATCTGCCAACTGTCCTCGTCGATGTAAAAGGTTCGACGGCCGTAGACGTTACGCTCGCCGTCTTTCAGTGTGGCCTCCACTTCCCAGACCCGGTGGAGCTCATACCTCAGCACATCCGGGTTCATGTGGCCGGGCTGAATGATTTCGTCATAGCTCACGGTGTCAGAAGCCAGGGTATAATTGTTGTAAGGGATGTAGATCTCCCGCTTGCCCTTGAGCGCCCAGTTGTATTTGTCGGGGGCGCCGCTAAACAGGTCGAAGTTGTCAACGGTGCGTAGCCCGTCCGAGGAGGTGCCGGGGCCGTCGTAGGCCACCTGGGGAGCGCGTCGTACACGGCGTTGCCCAGCGTTGTAGATCCACGCCCGGCGTGGTTCAGTGACCTGATTGATGGTGTCGTGTACCAGTAGGCGGTTGCCGGTCAGCCGAGCCGGTGCGGTGGTGGTTTGTTTGAAGTACACAAGTATATTGCTGTCTTTCTCGGGATCATACCCCTTCATATTTACCGGGTAGATCGCCTCGTCCGCAAAATGGATGAGGGTATAATCTCCGGATTCCTTCACCACTGCCTGGACAACGTTGCGGCTCAGGCTGCGGCCGCGGTAGCGGATCAGGTGATTCCAGATGGCTTCCAGCCCGCTCTGCGGAATGGGGAAGGGGATCACTTCCTGGAATCCGGACACGCCATTGCCGCCATTGTTCAGGCTCGCGTTGAGAGCGTTCTGGTGAATCTTGTCATACACTCCTTCCGGAAGCGCCGAGGTCCGGCGGCTTTTGTAGACCTTCATGCGATAGCTATGTGGAAACTTCTCAAACATCGCCAGTTGTCCGGGGGTTAGCTTGTCTCTGTATTGCTCAAGGTTGTTGATGGAGATGGTAGCGATGGCCTTGTCCTCAGGGAAAGGGCTCACCATGTGCTCACCACCGTTGTAGTTGGTCGGCGGCTCGGTAAGTCCGCCCTCCCACGGTGGAATGGTCCCTTCCGCATTACCCGACCGCTCCGCCCCCAGGGGGGTCAGGATTTCGCCCAATTTGCTGGTTTCTTCAGGGGAGACTGCAGCGGCCAATGGGGCGCTGACGAGAAGGGAAAGGCCGAGGACAGCCAGCGAGTTTGTTATTTTCATGATCTGTTCTCCTTTTTTGGCAACGGCCGGTCAGAACGTGACGCTGGCGCTGGCTGCAATAAAGTCGCGGTCGTTGACCGTGTTGAAGTCGCCGCCGAAGAAATTCGTGTACGAAAGGCTGGCCTTGAGGGTGTTGTTGTAATCTGCATCCACGCCGATGCTGATGGCTTTGTTGCCTTCGTTGAAGGCCCCACCGCTTGGCGAGAATCCATGGACGTCATGAGACCAGGACAGGTTCGGAGACAGGTTAATGCTGGCGAATGCATTGCTGTACTCCAAAACCCCACGTAAGCGGTAGCCGGCCGAATTATTGGTGACAAAGCCGTCGTCACCTGGCGATCCAGCCCCGTAGTTGGATGAACGGCCGTAGGGGTGATCATCAAGGCTGTCGTGAATATGGGTAAAGCCCGCTTCACCAATGAGGATCAGGCGCGATGCACCCAGCACCTGGTTATAGATGCGCAACAGGCTGGATTGGGCCTGAGTGATATCAAACCGGTCGTAGCCGGGTGTGCGTTCGCCAAGCCGGACGTCTGATGAATACGTGTTGGCGGGTGCCAGTCCCAGCGCACCGAACAGGCCGCCAATGACCTCGGTGCCATTGATCTGGACAGGTGAATCTTTACGGTGGCTGATTTCTCCTGACCAGGCGAAGGCTCCCACGTTGGTATTGAAGCTGAAGCCGACCAGTTGGATGTCCTCTGGATACTCCACGTAGTAAGTGGGGAGACCACCTACGGTGGAGACTCCAACGAAGGGCAGGCGGCTGTGAAAGTTCATGTAGTACAGACCAAATTCGGTATCGCTCAGAGCCTGCGCGTAATAGCGCATGGCGAGGCCAAACTGGCCATCATCCTTGGGTTCAACGTTGCCGGAACGGGTCAATGCGCCACCAGGCGCCGCCACAAGTACCCGGTCGGGCAAATCGGCTGACAGTGTCAGGAAGTTGCAGCCTTCAGCGGCGACGTCTGAGGTCGAGAAATAGGTTCCACAGGCATCTATTTCCGTTTTCTCCCATTCAAGCTGGTAGAACCCCTCCAGGCTCAGATTCTCGGTGAGTCCAGTGTTGAAATACGCCATGTTGACGGGCAATAAACCTTCCTTGATTTCTGCGCCGGGACGCCGAAAGGCGGCAACATCAACGGGGTTCACAGCATTGACGCTATTCCTGATAAAGATACTTTCACCCCAACTGACCACCTGTTTGCCCAGCCGTATATTGGTGGGTACGTTGCCCAGGTAAAAATCGCCGTAGACGAAAGCATCCAGAACCTCGAAGCCGGAAAAGCTGGCGTTGTCACTGAGATCGTCGTCATTGAGTCTGGCATCGGGTTCATAAAGGTTGGGGCCATGGCCATGGGGACGGGATTCGTTGGCCAGCTCTTTGTCGTACCAGTACTTGAAACGAGTGAAGGCACCGATGTTCTGGTAGCTCAAACTTAGGTCGTGAACCCCTTTGATGATTTTTGAGTAGGTCTTGTCCCGCTTGAAGTTAAGGTCGCCGTCGTCATTGGTGCTCGATTCGGCCTCGCCGCCTGGAAAGTTACCGGGGGCCACGAGCTCTTCGTCAATATCGCTGGCGCGCCAACCGGCGCCAACGGAGATCGTGGAGTCGAAGCTGCCCTGAAGCTCGCCGAACTGGAAGCGGGCGGCCTGCGAACTCAGCGGTATCGTGACCAGAGCGCAGGCCAGAATGGCACAGCCAAGCGGCCGTCGCGCGAACGGTAGGTTAGTTATCATGACTTCTCCTATTGTGTTTTTTGTCGGAGCAACGAGGTCCGGGGTCCGCCGGGGAACCGGAAAGCCTCTAAATCGCAGTGTATGAGGGAGGTGTCAGTCGCTGAACTTTATTCGCGTGATAGCCAGTAATAACTCTGATGAATGGGTTTTTCTGGGACAGGAAGCTGGAACTTAGCGGGCGAGATCAACCGCGGCGAGCATACTCTGGAGGGCTTCGGTGAGTTGCCCACGCATCCAGCAGTGGCTGGGGTCCTGATCGGCACTCAGGTGCCAGTAGAGGGTGTATTCAATGCGGGCGGGCTCAAAAGGCAGTTCGCACCAGTGAAGATCAAAATGCTTGCAGAAATGGTAGGGCACGCAGGCCACCAGGTCGGATTTCATCAGCAACCCTGGGATGGTCATCAGGTGGTTGCATTGGATCAGGGTGTTGCGTCGCCGACCGAGGCGTTCCATGGCGATTTCGACCTGATCAGGCTGTTCTTTGTCTTGCTGCAGGCCTACATGCTGCAATGCTAGGAACTCCTCCAGCGCAATGGAATCCGGGACCGCGGGGTGGTTTCTGCGAGCGGCCAGAACATAGCGGTCCTGAGCAACCAGGTACCGGCAGATATCCGGCTCATTGTGGAAGGCGGGTTCGTCTAAACTGAAATCCAGTTGGCCACTGGCCAGCGCTGATACCACCTCCTCACGGGGTACCTTGAAATTCTTTAATCGCACATTGGGCGCTTTGCCTTCCAATAAAGGATAAAGGCGGGGAAAGATGGCTGCCTCGTAGAGATCCGCCATGCTGAAGGAGAAGGTAGTCTCAGCGGTGGCGGGTTCAAAGTATTGGTTGGCGCTGACACTCGTTTGCAAGAGCCGGAGCGCTTCCCTTGCCGGCCCAATGGCATTTTTGGCCACAGGCGTGGGGGTCATGGTATTGCCGGTGCGTACAAACAGAGGGTCATTGAACATGTCCCGCAGCCGGGCGAGGGCGTTACTGACGGCGGGCTGGGTAATGCAGAGGATCTCGCTGGCGCGGGTCAGGTTGCGAGTCGTGTAGACGGCGTCCAATACGACGAACAGATTGAGATCAATTTTGCTGGCATTCATTATGGTGTTGACTTGTCATGCTTCCGATCACGTTATTATGGCATACCTTGGGGTTCGACGTTGATGGACTGTTTTGAGGGCTAAGCACAGACCTCAGTTCAGCCACGCAATCATCAATCTGCCGCTCGCTGGCACTGGCGAACCCCATCACCAGGCCTGTTGGGGCGTGTTCCCCGATGTAGTGGGCACTGAGTGGTGTGCTGCCAAAACCCCGGGTTCTCAGCCACTGGCTCAGGGCCAGGTCGTCGAAGCCCCCTTCGAGCACCAGGTGCATCCCGGCGCTCTCCGCCACCGGGTGCACCAGGCCGTCGAGCTCTTCCGTTACCCGTTGCTGGAAGAGCTGCCATTTATCCCGGTAGAGCTGGCGCATGCGGCGCAAGTGGCGGTTGAACTGGCCGCTTTCGATGAATTCGGCAATGGTTGCCTGGGGAAGCAGGGGCGTTTCCCCACCGCTGATCTGCTTGGCCCAGAGCACTGGCTCCACGATGGGCTCCGGAACCACCAGGTAACCCACCCGCAAAGCCGGCATCAAGGTTTTGCTGAAACTGCCCACGTACAGCACGGGGGCGCTGTCGAACATGCCCTGAATGGCGGCAAAGGGCTTATGGTAGAAGTGAAACTCGCTGTCGTAGTCGTCCTCGACAATCCAGCACCCGTTGCGTTGGGCCCAATGCACCAGGGCCATGCGCTGGGACAGGTCAAGCACCCCGCCCATGGGGTACTGGTGTGTGGGTGTGCAGGACAGCAGCCGCGCCTGGCCAAGGCCCGCCAGAGCCTCCACATCCAGTACCTGGTTTTTCAGGGGTACGGGCACCAGCGGATTGTTGTAGCGTTCCAGGGCATAGCGGGCGCCACGGTAGCCAGGGTTCTCGCAGAATACCCGGTCACCCGGTTTCAGGAATACATCGGCCACGAGCGACAGGGCCTGCTGGGCGCCATTGGTGATGATCACCTGATGTTCACCACAACGTACTCCCCGGGATGATCGCAGGTAGGCTGCGATGGCCCGTCGCAGGGGCTGGTACCCCTGGGTACTGTCATAGCCCCTGAGCGCACGGCGGCTTTCCTGGTGGTGAAGGATCCGGTTCCAGCTGCGAATGGGAAATGCATCGAGATCAGGCAGGCCGGGCTGGAAGGGCAGGTTGGCGTCTTCAACCGTCCGCAGTTTGTTGGTGGGCGGTGCCGGCAAGGGTGGCAGTGCTGCGGCGGTACGGATGGGGCGCCTGGGGCCGGGGCCCGCGGGTTCTGCTACGGCTGCGATGTCTTCATGCACGAACACGCCTTTGCCAGCCCGGCTCTGGAGGAAGCCCTCGGCTTTGAGCTGATCGTAAACGGCGTTGACAGTGTTCCGGCTGACCCTCAGGTCCAGCGCCATCTGGCGGCTGGACGGAAGCTGGCTGCCGGGCAGGTATCGCTGTCTGAGGATGCGCTGGGACAATTGCTGGTAAAGCTGTTGCTGAAGGGGCGCGGTGCCTTCCAGCCGGATATCGTTGATCACTTCGACTGGTCCTGTGAAAAGTCGTAATCTGGATACTCTGATGGTATCAGAAGGGCTTTTCAAAGGAACCCTGGTAGTGCGCCGTGGATCGGCCAGACACACTACCGTAGGTACTGTTCAAGTCGGTTTAGATCTGCTTGTAAACGATATCGGACAACCGGCTGCTGTTGCCATCGGTATCCAGGGTGCGGATAGCGAAGTA
>CAZFPG010000137.1:0-8261 GCA_964521055.1 uncultured Marinobacter sp. | reverse complement strand
TGCCCGGGGGTGGGACTACGAAAGAGAACGTGTCCGATTCTCCCGGATATAGAAGTGTAAACGACGTTACTATTTGTACAAGAACTGGCCAAAAATAAAACAACGCCAGCGATAACAACATCAGTGTTCAGAGACACTCATCCAATAACAACGATAAACCGCGTTTCAAAACAGCGGTTGATGGTGAGATGTGTCTATGAAACATGTTGTATGGCTTTCGCTGCTGGTTTCGTTGGTTACCCGTCCTGCAATGGCAGACCTACAGCCCATCTCCGACAGCGATCTGTCAGAAGTTACCGGCCAGGCATTCATCTCCGTTGACCGCGATTATCACCCGGACGAATCTGATACCACCTCCTATACCCGGGTCAATCTGGGCATGGATATCGAGATCCAGACCAATGTGGATGTCCTCGAGCTGGGGCATTATGAGCGGGAGGGGGAGAAGGCAGGTACCTCTGATGTTTACATCGAGGACTTCGCTCTCGGATACATCAATAACCAGGCGTATTTTGACCGTAACCCAAAGGCGCCCCGCCAGCTTAAACCGGATGGCTCTGCCTACGGGGAAGGCGAAATCGTTCCGTTCAATATCGACAACCCTTTTCTGGAATTTGCCTTTGACGAGAGTGCCCAGGAAATCGTGGGTTTCCGATTGGGCTTCGGCGAGGCCACGGGCATTCTGTCCGGCAAGATCGAAACTCTTACGGGCAACGTCAATGTAGACATCGTGGACCGTGGCGAAGGTTTGAGTGAAGCAAGCTCCAGCGGCAACTTCTTTGATCAGGTTATTGTGCTACTCACTCCTCTGCTCGAAGGTGGCAGCCCTCTCCAGACCAAGGCACAACTTGTTTATGGTGAAGAGGGTGACCCGAATATCGGTGAGCTCGATCCAATACGGGCCGAGCATATCGGCATCCCCAACGGCGAGCGCTTTGTGCTTGAGGACGCCGGTGGATTTACCCGCTGGTCGGTGAAAAACCTGATTGGCTGGGGTTCAAGTTCGCGTATTGAGGTGCCCGATTGCACCTTTCTCAGTTGTGGCAGCGGTGATATCTATGTCTACGCTCAGGACTGCCTGGTTCTGGGTATTGATTCCTGTTTTGATCTGGACATCTACAACAGCTTCCCTATCGGTACCGTTGAAGAAGTCGAAGGCGAGCGGAGGATCACCGGCCCTGCGGACGGCGCTTTTATTTCCTTTCAGACCAAAGACCTCGACTGGCTCAAAGACGTGAAAAATACCAACCCGACCCCGGAAGACTTTGTCCGGGCCACATCGGGTGCGTTCTTCAATATCCCCAACGGCGCAGCCGAGGTAAACCTGAACGAGGCCCTCTACGGCACGGACCGCTACCGGACCGAATACATTGACCGGGGAAGGGGGTTGTTCTGATGTTGTCGGTACTGAATCTACCTGCGACTGGTACGGGATATCAGCCGGCGTTGCGCGCATTAATGGCGTTGGTGGCTATTCTTGTGGCCGGGACGACGAGTGCCGAACTCCAGGGGCTCTCTGAGCGCGAGTTATCGGAGATTGATGGCGAGGGAATCGGCGTTGTGCTGGAAAACTTCAAGTTCTCCCATGGCACCGATGTGCCTGACGCAGATGGCAATCAGGCCAGGATTTTCAAGATAGGCGGGCTTAAGAGTACCGATGGCCGCAATGTTGAAATCGTGGTCAACCATCTTTATATCTCCGGAACTGGCAGTAATTACGGGCAGAATCTCAGCCCGGTGAATCTCGGGCGCCTGGTGAATCCCTACCGGATTGACGTGGTTAACGGTGACGATGTCGGAATAAGGGACAAAGCGGTGCTTGAGTTTGCAGCGCCGGCACTGGTGGACGCAAGCCAGGGTTACGATTGCATGAGCTCCGGTGCCGCGGCGGGCAGTGGTGTCTGCTCCAGTCGGCCGGCAACGGCGGATTTTGTGGGTGAGCGCCCCGACATCGGTATGCAGATGAATGTCGCAGTCGGGGATGATCGCTCAGCGAACATCAACATCCACGCAAAGAGTGCAGTGATTGATGGCAGTTACCTTCGCCTTTGGGGGGATGATGACCGGCAACAGATGGTCGGACAGTTCAAGCTCAACTTCCATACGCCGGAGTTATCGATAAACGCCTGTTCCCAGGATGGCCTGTCCTGTGGCTCGCGGATAACCATGACCGATTTTGCCCTGGAGCTCGCTATAGGTAACCAATTGCAGCCTGTGTTTTTCGACGTGGATGGGAGTGGCAACTTTGTGGTGGAAGTGGCAGCTATCGAGCAGCCTGCCCCCGGTGCTATTGGCCCTGATGGGACTCGAGGCAGTAGCGACGGCGAAGCCTGGGATTTCTATGAAGACTATTACACCAACCCTGACTACCGCAGCAATCTGCATATCGGCAACTTTTCGGTGGCTGAGCGTGACTTTGGCGCTGCGAGGGTCGAGGGAATGCTGATTCAGCATCTTGAAATCCGGACCAAGGATCTGGCGCCATGATCAGAAGATACTGTTATGCGGTTTGTGTATTGATATCAATGTCTGGTGTAAAACACGCTGCCGCAGAGCTTGATCGTCTGGATGACCAGGATCTGGCGATGGTATCCGGGCAGGGCGGCATCTATCTCTCCGGTGATATAAGCATTAACGAAATGGGCGGTCCCATCGAGAACAGTTACTTTGGCCGATGCGATGATCCGGACAAGAAATGCGGCGCACGGCTGGCCTATCGTCTGAAAGCGGATGGTGGCTGGATGGTGCTGGATGAGATAAGGGGTAACTTTGCCTTTGAAGGCCTGACGCTGAGAATGCGGTCTATCGACTCCGGGTTTGGTGGTGATGGCGAGCTGTTCAATCGCGATGTGATGGAGATCGGTCTGCCGGATATCGTCCGTTTCAACGATGTCCGTTTCAAGATCGCTGGCAGCAACATGCCCAGACCAACGGACCCGGGCTTCCGGCAAACAGACATTCTTGCCGTGGAAATGCAGGGTGAAGTCATCATGGAGGGAAACCTGCTCGTTTTCCCGACAGGTAATCCATAGGGAGCGGGACATGCCCAATTTTGCAGCGGATTCCTTCAAATCGCGGGCAGGCTGGCTGTTGGTTCTGTCGCTGTCGGCGCCCGCCATAGCCGAAATGCAGAGCCTTGATGATGAGGATATGGCGGATATCAGTGGGCAGAGTGGTATCACCCTGGAGATGGAACTGGGCATGACTGCAGACCGGGTATCCTATGCCGATGACGGCAGGGAGATCTACCTGGAGGATTTCCGGGTAGGCTCGGCAAGCCTGCCGGGAGAGTCGGCGGCCCATGTTATAAGGGTGGATGTCACTGAAGACGCTGCGCTTAATCTGGACTACCTGGTTGAAGACCGGCGGATCGAGTTCGGCGATATTCGCCTGGCCGGCGCGCCGGGTGTGGGGATGGGGGGTGTGTTTTTTGATCACACTCTGGAGGGTAGCCTTCGCATCAGCCCGGGAGGGGCGACGGGCTCATCCGGGTATACCTTTGACACCGCCTATACCATGACCGGCGGGCGTCTTGGCTACCGTACCAATGGCAACGAAGTCTTTCTCGACGATATTACCCTTGATGTGGAGGCGCTGGGTGTCACCCTGGACGTCGTCGGCAATACACTGGAACTTGAGGCACCACGTATTACCGGTTCCTATGATGTGGGGGCGATTCGCTACAGCAACAATCCTGCGAACCATGGCAACACCTTTGATACCTCCACCGGTCAGGCACTCGCCAGCTACGGGGGCCTCAGCGGTAGCTTCGATCTGTCTTCGAGAACAGGCATTGCGGCAGGTGGCCGTGAAGGAGAGGGATTACGCCTCGACAACGAAACGACCATCAACAGTGCCTCGTTTGTCTATCACGATGACGGTAACAGCCTCGCCTTCAGGGACATTACCGGCCACTACAACCTGAATGACCTGAGGATTGATGTCACTACAGACAGGCTGGGGCGTGAGGCCCTGGGGCTGACCCTCGGTTCCCTGGATGGGGAGTTCAATATCGGCCGCATTGAGATGGGCGCCGAGGGCAGGAGTATCGGCGAGGTCAACGTCAGCTTTATGTTGCAGGATCATGCCTATAATGGTCGCAGCTATACCAATGCGGTGTATGTCCAGGCCGGCGGTCATCCGGATGCGGGCCCGCAGGGGCTCAGGTTGTCCACGGAATGGAGTCTGCAGCTGGCTGACCTGAGCTATACCGAGGATGGCAACCGGGTTATCTTCAGTGGCCTGCAGTCCTGGGGGCAGGGTGATGTAACGGTTAATGTCACCAGGGACGGAGAAATCAATGGCACCCGTTTCTACGATGGCCTGAGGATCGGGTTTGAGGACATCAATGCCGGATATCGCATTAATGGCCTGCGGGTTGGCAGTGACGACGCCCCTCTTCAGGGTGGTACGGAGCTGTTGTTGGCGCTGGGCTTCTATCCGGCCTATGAATTCGAGCTTGATGGGCAGGTGACATTGGGCGCGGGCGGTGCCAGTGGAGAAGGGTTGACCATCAATTCGGATATCCACATACGTAATGGGCGGGCGGCAATCATTGCAGCGCCTTATGATGAAGGCGCCGGCGAAATTTCCCAGAAAGGTCTGTGGCTCAGTGATCTCAGTTATGATGCCCATGTTCGGGATATGACCCTGGATGTCACTGAAGAAGGGCTTGCCATTGTAAAAGGTGAGGCCTGGAGCATGATGGACGTGGGTAATCTGCGTGTTGGAGACAAGAGAACCGGGGCTAGCTTTGGCCGCTTTGTGGTGCAGAAATACGAAACCGGCAGCAGTATGGCCATTGTTCCGGGTGGTGCCGGCGAGGTCTGCGCGGGTGGCTCCGGGACTACTCCGGCGGCCTGTGCGGCCTCGGGAGGTATTTGGGAAGCCCGCGGAGAGGAGGGGATCACCATTCAGTTGAAGCAGATCTTTGCCGGGGCGGTCGATGAAACCCGCAGGAATGCCCTCACCTGGGAAACCAATCGCCAGCTGGATGCCGGGGGCAATCCGGTGAATGACACAGGAACGAAGCTCGTACTCAACGATATCCATACCAGCGACGGTGGTGATTTCGACGGCGACGGCGTGGACGACAACACCTTTGGCATACGCACGGATCTGTCCGTGGATGTATACCAGACCAAAGTGGTCAAGAAGACGGATGGTGCGGATGCCCTGGGGGTGGCTGGTGCACGGGGCGACGAGAAGATCATGGATCCCACGGCAGCGGCGGGGTATCGCTACGTCTCATCGCCTACGGCCGCCGAACTGGAAAACCGGCCGCTTGGTTTTGCCGTTCAGGCCCGGAGTCGGTTCAAGGAGTTGTCCATTAACAATATCGACCTGGTGCATCCTGGAGGCGGTCCGCAAACGGCTATGTACGGTGTGAAAATGCAGAATTTCGATATCGAGGCCAACCTGACAGCAACTCCGATTCCCTGAGTGGCAGTGGGCCACTCTTCAGGAATTGCGATGTTGCTTTGATCTCGTCCTTTGTCTTTTTGTTCTACGTGTTGTTTAATCCCGCCCTGATCCTATTCAATCTGGCGGGCAATCCTTCATGAAATCCAGAGCACTCCTCGGCCTTCTGGCAGACGGGCAGGTTCACTCCGGTGAGTCGCTTGCTGCCAGTCTCGGCATAAGTCGCACGGCAATCTGGAAGCAGATCCGGCGCGCTATGGACGATGGTGTCCGAATAGAGACCATCCGTGGCAGGGGCTATCGTCTGTTGACCGACATGGATCTGCTTGAAAAAGATCGAATTATCCAGGGCCTGGATGCGCCTTATCGGTCTGCCATTGAGCTGACCGTTCTTGACGAGGTGGACTCCACCAATGCCGAGATCGTGCGCCGGCGCCGTCAAGCTGGAAGCGGCGGTATTCCCGTGTGTATTGCTGATTGCCAGACAGCCGGTCGCGGCAGGCGTGGCCGGCAATGGCAAAGCCCTCGGGGGCAGAATCTGTACCTCAGCCTGGGGCTGACCTTCAGGGGTAGCTTTGCAATGCTGGATGGTCTGAGCCTGGTGCTGGGGGTTGCCGTCGCTGAAGCGCTTGAGCAACAGGGCGTGCCTGGCGTGGGGCTTAAGTGGCCCAATGACATTTTCCTCGGTGGCAGCAAACTTGCCGGCATTCTCGTTGAACTCCAGGGAGAGCTTGAAGAAGGTGTCGTCCAGGTGGTCGCTGGAATCGGACTGAATGTGCATATGAGCGATGGGACCGGTGTCGATCAGTCCTGGAGCAGTCTTGCCATGGCCATGCCTGAGCGCCGGTGGTGTCGCAGCGACCTCGCAGCATCCGTTGTCAGCGCGGTTCTCGGGGCGGTGGATGAATTTGCTGAACATGGGTTTGGCAGGTTCACGGCCCGGTGGCAGAGCCGTGACATTTTTTCTGGTAAGGCGTTGGTGGCCAGTCAGGGCGAGCTCGCCGGGATCGGCCGTGGAATAGACGACTCGGGCAACTACCTGATCGAGGAGGGCGAAAAGCTGGTCAGGGTTCGCGCCGGTGAAATCAGCTTGCGGGTGCAGCCGTGAAGCTGCTGATCGATGCCGGGAATACCCGCATAAAGTGGCAGTTGCTCTCAGGTGAGGATGTCCTGAATGAGGGAGTAAGCACTCTGGAGGCGAGTGATGTTTTGCCGGAGTGGGCACCCCTGGCGGATTCCATAGAGCGGATTGCAGTATCGACGGTGATGTCGGAAGACAGGCGCAGGCAGCTCCAGGCCCGTCTTGAGTCTATCTGTGATGCGCCTGTCGTCTTTCACTGGGCGGAAGGTCGTCGGGGGAGGCTGGTCAATGCCTATTCCGACGTACACAGGATGGGGGCTGATCGCTGGCATGCCATGTGTGGTGGCTGGAAGGCGACAGGCGCCGGCGGCTTTGCGGTTGTGGACGCCGGTAGCGCCATTACCGTCGATTACGTCGCCAGCTCCGGTGCCCATCTGGGGGGGTATATTCTGCCAGGCAAGCAAATGATGCTCCGTTCCCTCAGGCAGGATGCTGCCAGGGTTGGATTCGACAGTCTTGACGCAGAGCAGGGAGCGCCCGGTGTTTCCACCACGGAGTGTGTGCAGCATGGCCTGGTATGGCTCCGGGAGGCCATGGTTGCACGAATAGACCGGGATTGCGGTCACTTCGGGCTGCACCGGATCCTGGTAACCGGAGGCGATGCCGCGGGCCTGATCGGTGCGGGCCTCTGTGCAGTACACGATCCGTATCTGGTCCTGAGCGGGCTTGCGGCTGTTGATGGCGAGTGGGAGCCGGAATGAGGTGGCTTGCCCTTGCCCTGCTGCTTGTCAACGTGGCGCTTTGGTTCTATGCCGACAGCTTTGTTCCAGAACGTGTCGTAATCGTGTCGGAGCGACAGGCTCTGCCCAGGGTGGCTGACCTCAAGACCACCACTGTTGATGATACAGAGAGGGAGCCGCAGAGCCGGCGATCGTCGCCAGAGCCGGGTTTGGGGCATGTAGAGCCCGTCGAAGTGCCGGTTGAGCCTGAGCCGCAGCTTTATTGTGTTGACCTGGGCTGGTTCGAGTCTGCTGATGCGGCACGCTCCGCTTACCAGTCGCTTGGCAACCCCGGGATGGCATATGAAGTCCGGGAAGAAGAGCGTGAGTTGTCTCCATTGCATTGGGTGATTATACCTCCGCAGCCGGACGAGAGGGCGCTGGCGTTGTTCCGTGATCTGCAGAGGCGAGGCATTGATTCCTATCTTGTCAGGCAGGGGGAAAACAAAAATGCCATCTCGCTGGGGCTGTTTGAGTCAAGGCAGGCCGCCGAAACAGTACTGGAAGAAAAAAAAGGCCAGAATCTCAATGCAATACTGGCCAACTTCCCCCGAAATCAGATAAGCTACGCCCTCGTTTTTGAGGACGAACTGATGCCGGGTTCCGGCGCGGTTGATGCGGCAGAATCGGAATACGCAGACAATTTCGACCTGGTCGAAATCAGGCGTTGCGAAGGTGTTGCAACAGCCCCTGAAAATCCGTAGTATACCGCCCTCGCTGAAGAGGCGAATGTGAGCTGGCGTAGCTCAGTTGGTAGAGCAGCTGACTTGTAATCAGCAGGTCGGGGGTTCGATTCCGTCCGCCAGCTCCACTTTTTGTTGTAGGAGGGTTCGCCGTTGGCGGGTCCGACTCGGAGGGGTTCCCGAGTGGCCAAAGGGATCAGACTGTAAATCTGACGCGAAAGCTTCGCAGGTTCGAATCCTGCCCCCTCCACCACTTATTGCTCGCGGGCATCGTATAGTGGCTATTACCTCAGCCTT
>CAZFPG010000136.1:0-8364 GCA_964521055.1 uncultured Marinobacter sp. | reverse complement strand
CCAGACGGCAGCGGCCCGCCGTCGTAATGATGCCGCCACATCCCGGCCCGCCTCCGCCGAAGACTGGGGGATGTCTCCTGAAGATGCATTGCGTGCAAACACAGTCGCGCGCTACAAGTAATCCCCGCCACTTCTTTTATCCCGATTTCCATGGGCCCGGTCGAGACTCCGGGCTCTATTACGGTTAGAGTATTGCGTCTGATCCAGAGACCGGAATAGTCCAACCATGTCTGCACTACCCAATTCCCACGAAGCACTGCTGAGAAACCGGGAGCTTCTGCAAGGCCGCTTGGCGATCCTGGCTCCTGCGGACACCTCCCTGATGCCTGCACTGTCTTCCTCGGGTCTGGTGGTTACCGAGCATTATGGGCTCTGGCAGCGTCTGCAAGCTATTGATGGCTGGCAAACAGCATTTGGTTACGACGATCCGGCTCTGGCTCCGGCCAGCGCTGATACGGTTGTGGTCTTCCTACCCAAGGCCAGGGCGGAGTTGAGCCTGCGTCTCGAGCTTGCGCGCTGGCTGGTAGCAAAGGGTGGCCGGCTGGTTCTGGTGGGGGAGAAGAAAGAGGGCATTTCCGGCGCGGTGAAACAGTTCAAAGCCGTGGCTCCCCAGGCAGTCAAGGTAGACAGCGCCCGGCATTGCCAGGTGTGGCAGGCAGACAGCGTACAACCCGCGGAAACGTTTGACGTGGACGAGTGGCTGGAGTGGCACCCTGTTGAGTGCGTCGGTATTCGTTTCCAGGTGGCCGGGCTGCCCGGTATTTTCAGCGCGGGGGAACTGGATGCCGGAACCGCGATGCTCCTGGGCTCCCTCGCGGAGTTTCCCATTGAAGAAGGGCCGGTGCTGGATTTTGCCTGCGGTGCTGGCGTAATTGGTACCTGGCTGCAGCTTTACCAGCGCTCTGCGGGGCAACCAGGTGCGCGGGTCGATGGAGTGGATGTTCAGTCCCAGGCCGTGATCAGCGCCCGTTCAACCTATCAACGCGCCAACACAAACGGCGTGATTACTGCCTCGGACGGTTTGTCCCGGGTGGGCGGCAAATACGCTGCGGTACTCAGTAATCCCCCCTTCCACACCGGTCTCCGCACGGATACGTCAATGACGGAGCAGTTTCTGCGGCAGGTGGCAGAGCACCTTGAACCGGGTGGTGAGTTGCGGCTGGTGGCCAACAGCTTCCTGCCCTACGAGTCGCTGATTCGCCGCCATGTGGGGCCGGTTAGAGCCATTGCCGCCGACAAGCGTTTTACTGTCTGGTCCGCCCGCCGTCACTGAACTGTCGCACCGTTGTCATACGCCCGTCATTGCCATCGGCCAGGGTACTGTTAGTCCTTGGTCAGACTGGCGGGAGAAGCCGATGCATCAGTACCGGAGTATATTTATTTCCGATGTCCACTTGGGGTCGGCCGACTGCCAGGCTGATTACCTTCTGGATTTCCTCGACAATGTCAGTTGCGACACACTGTATCTGGTGGGGGATATCGTCGACCTGATTGCCATGCAGCGCAGGGTGCATTTCCCGGAAACCCACCAGGCAGTCGTGCGACGGTTCATGGCCATTGCCGCCTCCGGCACCAGGGTTATCTACGTGCCTGGCAACCACGATGATTTTCTCAGGCATTTCTGTGGTCAGACCCTGGCCGGGATCGAGCTTCAGCAGAAAGCCATTCATACCACCGCTGACGGCCGCCGCTTCGTGGTCTGCCATGGCGATCAGTTTGACCAGGTTGTGAGATGCAGCCCCCTGATGCTGCTCGTGGGGGACCGTGCACATGGGATCCTGCTGCGTTTAAACAGATGGTTCAACGCCTGGCGGAGGTTGCGACGGAAACCCTACTGGTCGCTGGCAGCCTGGGTGAAGAGTCGAATTGGTAAAGCCAGGTCGTTCATTCGCCGTTTCGAACTTGCCGCACTGACAGCCGCAGAGCGTGGCCACTATGATGGCTTTATCTGCGGCCACATTCACTCTGCCGGTTTCCTTCGCAGTCAGGAGGGCCTGTACTGCAATGATGGAGACTGGGTTGAGCATTGCACCGCGCTGGTTGAGCAGAGAGACGGGCAACTGGATATTCTGCACTGGTCAGAACAGCCCGCGATCATAGCAACGGAACCTTCGGAGCCGGCACCGGAGTTCGCCGGGGGCCAGAGACCGGTCATCGACGTGCTGTCTCCGGCGTTTATCGAGAGTATCAACGCCGCGCCCAGGTAGAGCTTCTGTCAGGGTAAAAAAAGCCCCTGGGGTAAGGGGCAAAAGAGGTTGGCGTCCAGAAAAACGGAGCAACCTGAAATCGTTTAGTCAGAGTAGGGTTAATTTCTAGAATAATCAGCCTAGAATAACCGCTGTTTCAAAACCGGAAAGCGGAAGCCTGAAATGACAAGTGATGTGCTGGAAGTAAGCGGTGTTTCCCTGCCTTTAAAGCGCCCGGGTGGCAGTCGTGAGTTGCGGGCCTGGGATGCGGCCGATGAACAGCTGCTGCAACAGACGCTTGCGCGGTTTACGCCGGAAGCGCGGCCGCGCGTGCTTATTGTTGACGACCACTTTGGTGCACTGACACTCGGGCTTGCGCCCTTTGCCCCGGTTTCCTTCGCGGACAGTCACTCACTCTCCCTGGCTCTGGTGGTGAACACATCCCCAGACGCAGATATTGTCGCGCCATTGAGCTGGCTTGCGCCTCCGGAAGGCCCTTTTGATCTGGTGGTCATGCGTATCCCCCGGCAGGTGGATTACCTGGCATGCCTTCTGCGTTGGGTGAATGGCGTGCTGGACTCTGGCGGCACGCTCATTGCCGGGGGAATGATCAAGCATCTGCCGGACAGCAGTGCGGGGGTTTTTGCGGATCTGGTGCGCACGCGGGAAGTCTGTCCGGCGCGCAAGAAGGCGAGGGTGATTGTCGCTGCGCCCGGGGACCAGACCCTGAGAAACTGGGTGGATTTCTGGAAGGGGTACACGCTACCGCAGACGGACTATAAGGTCAGTGCCATGCCGGCGGTGTTTTCCAGGGAAAAGCTGGATATGGGCACGCAAATGCTGCTGCCGTTTGTTACCAGGGAGGCTGGGGTCCTGGGCCCTGGTGCCAGAGTGCTGGATCTCGCCTGCGGTAATGGTGTGCTGGGCATGGCGGCGCTGGCGGAAAATCCGGGGCTGGTCGTGGTGTTTTCAGACGTGTCCAGCCAGGCGGTGGTCAGCGCCCGTGACAATGTATTGAATGCCTTTCCGGATGCGGAGGCGGTGTTTCACCACAGTGATGGTATTCCGGAGGATAGTGGCCATTTCGAGCTGATATTACTGAATCCGCCGTTTCATGAGGGTGGGGTGGTGGGGGACCACATCGCCCTGCGACTGTTCCGACAGGTGGCCCGCCATCTCGCCCCGGGCGGGCGAATGCTGATGGTGGGCAATCGCCATCTGGGATATCACCGCAGCCTCAAACGCTTCTTTTCAGGAATTGGCCAGCTCGACGCCGACCCCAGGTTCGTGGTGTTCGAAGCCCGTACTCAGGAGGCCGGCCGGTCATAGCCCATTCGTGCCAGGGTATCGACGATGGTCTGGGTCTGGCTGTCGATCTCGATATTCACCCGGTCGCCCACTGATACATCCTCAAAAGTGGTCGCGCGCAGGGTTTCCGGAATCAGGTACACGTTGAACCGGTTGTCCCGGACCTCTCCGATGGTGAGGCTGCAACCATTGATGGCGATGTAGCCTTTGGGAAAGATGTACCTGGCCCAGGACTCTGGCACTTCGAATTCCAGGGTGCAGTTATTCTCCGGGCGGTCAATTGCCACGATGTCTGCGGTGGTGTGGACGTGGCCTGAGAGCAGATGCCCGCCAATCTCGTCGCCAATTCTGGCGGCCCGTTCAAAGTTTACCCGGTCCCCGGCTTTAAGGTTCCCCAGCGTGGTGGCTCGCAGGGTTTCCTGCATGGCATCAAAGTAAAGCAGGGCGCCCTCCTGCCGGGTTACGGTCAAACAGGTGCCGTTAATGGCAACGGATGCCCCGATGGTAACGCCGTGAACCCGCTCTTCGGGAAAATGGATTGCGAAGCTGCTCAGCCCCGGCTCGGTGGTTAGGTTGTCAATGGTGGCAACACCCTGAACAATGCCTGTGAACATTCCTGCCCCTCTCACGACGTTTGTGGCCAGCAACGGCTACACTGGAGAGAGCAAGGATAGCGATAGCGCAGGGCGATTCCAAGCCGCGTGATAGTGTAGGCCGCCCGGATCCGGCTCAAGGATAGGCGGACCCGGTCGATACACAATAAGGACGGGCGCAGTTTTAAGGTTGTTGGCCCGGAAATAAACGGGTAATCAATAATGGCAGAGAACCAGAGCACAGTCCGGCAGAGCGCCAATCCGGAGGAGCCCCTGTTGCGAAAAGGGCGTCCTGCGGACCCGCAGCCGTCTGCATCCGAAGGGCAGGCGGAGCGGGGCGGGCCGGCTGGTGTGGTTACACAGGCAACTGAGCCTTCCGGCGCTGGCGGAGACGTTTCCACTGCAGGGCCGGACGACCAGATCGCTGCTACCGAGCCCGGCGAGACGGATGCTGCCAGCGGTGATGCGGAGGATATCGAAAAGACCCTGGCGGAATCCCGACAGCGCAAGCTGAGGCTGATGTTGAAGCAGTGTGATCGGGTGTTGCTGCTGGATTTCAACCTGCTTGCACTGCCGGACTGGCCAGATAACTACACGCTCTCTGCGGCCCGCCGGAACCGGGATCTCTGGTTGTTCAGCGCGCTGCTGGCGGCCATTGTCTTCCTCAGCGGGATGACCGGATTCGTCCCAGCGTGGATTGCCGGCGGTGGATTCGGTGCGTTCGCTATTATCCTGCTGATGGGGGTGCCGACGATCCGGCGTTTGTATACTTCTCGCCCCTCCTACATGGATCTCATCATTCGTCGCCGTCGGCTGCTGCGGGACGCGCGAAAGCATATTGAACACCTGGAAGGGAAGGAAGGTCTGGTCTGGCAGTGTGCTCGCATGGCCGAATTCAATCCGGCTCTCAAGGCGATGCGTTTCAGTGAGCTCCTGGCGCTCTCTGAACGTCGTGTACTGGCAAGAAATATGACACGCCGGGAGCATATCCGGCTTTACCTTGTCTATCTCCTTGAGGCAGAGAAAGCATACTCACGGGTCCAGCAGGCGTTCTTTGAGGGCCACCAGCGCGCGATCGACAAGGGCTGGGAATCCGTGGCATCCGAGCCAGAGAGGAGAACTTGACAAGATTGCCGGTCAAACGTATGTTTCAAACAGACGTTTGCTAGAGGCACTGATAATAATATGGCTCAGTCTGATACGGTTGACCGGATACTTGATGCAGCGGAAGAACTTTTCGCAGAGCGGGGTTTTTCAGAAACCTCGCTGCGTATGATTACCAGTAAGGCTAAGGTAAATCTCGCCGCTGTCAATTACCATTTTGGCTCCAAGAACGCATTGATTCATGCGGTGTTTGCCCGCTTTCTCACGCCTTTTTCAGCGACACTCGAGAATGCCTTTGACGATCTTGAGGCGCGCTGTGATGGCGAACCGCCCACGTTGAACCAGACCCTCTGGGCACTGACCGAAAGCGCTGTGCGTATGCCTCAGCGTAACGAGAAGGGTATCTCCATATTCATGCGACTGCTTGGTCTGGCCTACACCCAGTCCCAGGGACACCTCCGCAAGTTTCTTGAACAGGAGTACAGCCAGCCCTTCAGTCGTTTCATGCGCTTACTGAAAGAGGCCACACCACAACTTTCGTCGGTAGACCGCTACTGGCGTATCCAGTTCATGTTGGGGGCTACTGCCTTCACCATGTCCAGCAGCGATGCCCTGAGGGATATCCTGCAGAACAAGCTTGGGGTGGAAACCACGGTTCAGGAAATTGCCGCACGGCTGGTGCCGTTCCTCGCCGCCGGAATGCAGGCGGAGGATGCCATGCTGGTGCCTCCTGGTCATAAAAGCTCAGTTGCCTGAATTGTATGCTGTCGGTTAGGCTTCCGGTCTGACTCATTCGCCGGGAGCGTAACCACGCATGCCAATTGATTCTGTCTCTCCTTCAGTGCCCGGGAAAGCGCCTGGTATTGAAATCAATCTGGCCACACAGACACTGACACTGTCCGCGGAAGACTCCTCTTCTTCGATATCCTACCCGGTCTCCACAGCACTCAATGGCCCTGGTGAGCACCAGAGCAGTGGCTGCACACCCAGAGGGCAGCATTATGTGCGGGCAATGATCGGCGCCGGTGTTCCCCTGAACACGGTTTTTGTAGCCCGCAGGCCAACCGGAGAGTTGTATTCGGAGGAGCTCGCCCGACAGTTCCCGAAGCGTGACTGGATTCTGTCCCGAATCCTCTGGCTGTGTGGCCTGGAATCCGGCAAAAACCGGGGCGTCGGGGTCGATAGTTTTCGTCGCTTCATATACATTCACGGCACACCGGATTGCGAACCCATGGGTATCCCGCGCTCTCATGGCTGTATCCGCATGAGAAACACGGACGTGGTTGATCTGTACAGCCGTGTGAAGCCGGGTACGCCGGTGCTGATACGATAAGATAAGGCCCATTGCTGATCCGACGGAACCGAGAGAATCGAGAGAGCCGATGATTGAAGAAACGCCTACCATAGTGAATAACTGGATTCAGGACTGGGGCCTGCTGTCAGAGGGCTGGCGGGTGGGGATCGTCGTGTTTGCCCTGGTTTTTGGTACCGCTGTCGTCGCCTATATTGCCAGCTATATCGTGGGCGCCATTGAGCGGCGTTTCAAGAAAACCGAGAACCTGTGGGATGACGCTCTGCTGCACGCGGCCAGGAAGCCGGTTGTCGCTTTTGTCTGGTTGCAGGGGGTTTACTGGGCTGCGGAGGTGGCCCATCGCTATTCCGACGCCGAGATATTTTCCGTTAATGACACCCTGCTCCAGATCGGCTTTGTCTGGTTGCTGGTGTGGACACTGATGAGGCTGATCAAGCAGGGGGAGGAGATACTGACCTCACCCCTGAAGATGAAAACGCCGATGGATTACACCACGGTTAACGCGGTCAGCAAGCTGTCCCGGGCGGTGGTGATTATTACTGCGGTGCTGATTGCCCTTCAGTCTCTGGGGTACAGTATTTCGGGTGTGCTGGCATTCGGTGGTGTTGGCGGTATCGCTGTCGGTTTTGCCGCAAAGGATTTGCTGGCCAACTTTTTCGGTGGTTTCATCATCCACCTGGACCGGCCGTTCAAAGTGGGCGACTGGGTCCGTTCACCGGATCGAAATATTGAAGGCACGGTTGAGCACATCGGCTGGCGTCTCACCACGGTTCGTACCTTCGACAAGCGCCCCCTGTATGTGCCCAATGCAGTCTTTACCACGATTTCCGTGGAGAACCCTTCCAGAATGCTCAACCGCCGCATTTCGGAAACCATCGGCATCCGCTATGCGGATGTCAGCGGTATGGCGCAGATTGTTGCCGACATTCGCGAGATGCTGGAGCAGCACGAAGACATCGATCAGGACCAGACGTTGATCGTCAATTTTCTGGCCTTTAACGCTTCTTCCCTGGATATCATGGTATATACCTTCACCAAAACCATTCAGTGGGTGCGGTTTCACGAGGTCAAGCAGGATGTACTGCTGAAAATCAGTGACATCATTGAAAGCCATGGTGCCGAGGTTGCGTTCCCCACGCGTACGCTGCATCTGCCGGATGGTGTTCGCCTGGCCAGCGACGAGGCCGGGAAGGATGACAGTGGCGACGCTTCCAGTGCCGAGCCCGGCAGTAGTCGGGCGCCGGTGGACGGCAGTGAAAGCTCCAGCGAGACCCAGGGTGACAGTGCCGAGGCAACGGGGGAATCATCATGAGCACATGGGGAGACAGTTGGCCGGTTGGCATCATTGGCGGCACCGGCCTCACCACCCTGTCAGGGCTGGAGATAACGGCGGAGCGACCCGTGGATACGCCATGGGGGCAACCTTCGTCGGTTCTGGTTGAGGGCCGGCTTGGAGACCAGGCAGTGGTTTTTCTGGCGCGCCATGGTAATCCCCATCGTATCCCGCCACACCAGGTGAACTACCGGGCCAATCTGCAGGCACTCTACGACGCGGGTGTTCGGACTGTGGTCGGGGTTAATGCGGTAGGCGGCATTCACCCGGACATGGGGCCGGCACACATCGTGATCCCTGACCAGATTATTGATTATACCTGGGGCAGGGCGAGTACCTTTTTTGAGGGTGAACTGGATGAAGCCATCCATATTGACTTCACCTGGCCTTACACCCGGGAAGCCCGTGAGCTGCTGATTGCAGCCGCCCGGGACCAGCAGCAGCCGTTTTCCGAGTTCGGAGTCTATGGAGCCACCCAGGGGCCAAGGCTCGAAACAGCCGCCGAGGTGTTGCGCCTGGAGCGTGATG
>CAZFPG010000135.1:0-8364 GCA_964521055.1 uncultured Marinobacter sp. | reverse complement strand
GCTGAACAAGGACGATGCCCTTGAGCGCCTGAAGGAACTGATCCAGGAGGCGGTGAAGCAGCAGAAAGCACGCCGGCCCACCCGCCCCACCAAGGGCTCACAACGCCGGCGTGTCGATAAAAAGACCAAAAAAGGCAAAACCAAGGCCTTGCGGGGCAAGGTGCCGCTTTAATTCAATACAGCAGGTAAGTTGCATAACCGGCGCTTACCGCCATGCCAATGACCACTATCAGAAAGACCGCCACCAGAGTCGAACGGAACAGTGACTTGAGAAGGATCAGTTCCGTCAGGCTGGCGCCCGCGCTGCCGATGATCAATGCCATGACCGCTCCGGCGCTGACGCCCTTGCCCAACAAGGCTGCGGCCAGCGGTATAACGGCTTCGGCACGGATGTAGAGGGGAACCCCGATGATGGCGGCGAAGGGTATGGCAAAAGGATTGTCGGCACCGGCGTATTCAGTGAGCATGCCGGTTGGGACAAAACCGTAGATAACGCTTCCAATGGTCACACCCAGTATCAGGTAGGGCAGTACTTTGCGGAAGTCCGCCCAGGTTTCGTTCCAGAGACCTTCGAACTTTCCTGACCGGATATCCCCCAGTAGCGATTCGTAATAGGAAACGACTGGCGCTGCGTACCCCCGGCCATAGGCAATGGAACCACTTCCCCCCGAGCCGCCACCGGAATCTGCGGATTCCGTATCTGTCGTCGATCCACTCCTGGCGGATGCTGCTTTGCATCCGCCCTTTACGGCATCTACGTTCAGGACATAGCGCTCGAACCCCAGCCTATGTAGCGACCATCCGGCGATGATGGAGACCAGCAGGCCGAAGGTAACGTAAATGCCCGTCAGTTTCAGGCCAAAGGTGACTGCAAGCAGTACGACGATAATCGGGTTCAGCAAGGGCGACGCAAACAGGAAAACCATCATCGGACCAAATCCTGCACGGGCCCGGATAAGCCCCTTAAGCAGGGGAATCGTAGAGCAGCTGCAAAAGGGTGTGATTGCCCCCAAGGCTGCAGCAAGCAGATAGCTTCTGCCATGCCGGGCGCTGAGCAACTCTGCAATCCTGTCCTGAGGCAGATAGCGCTGCAGCACACCAACCAGATAACTGATCAGCAGGAACAGAAATGATAACTCTATGGCGAGAAAAGCGAACATACCCAGGGTGTCTTGCATTTCCTGTGACATAATTGCCTCTATATTTCTAGATATATGGAAATATAAAGTTAAATTGCGCTCTCGGTGTGTGTCAAGTAAATTTCTAGAACTATCGAATTAAAGGTGTTGACGATGACGAATGAAGAAGCGGCCGCGTATCTGGCTGAACTTGGAAACACCCACAGGTTGACGATTTTCAGGTATCTCGTGAAGGCGGGTCATGACGGTGCATCCGTTGGCGAGGTGCAGCGCCAGCTTGATATCCCGGGGTCAACTCTGTCCCATCACTTGTCACGTATGGCCAATGTTGGGCTCATCCGGCAGGTGAAACGTAGCCGCGTTATTACCTGCCTGCCTAACTTCCAATTGCTGGAGGAGTTGACGGGGTTCCTTCAGGATGAGTGTTGTATGGGGCATAGTCCCGGAACCCCCAGTATTCAGGTGTGACTCCCGTCTCTCAATCCAAGACGTGCAGCTTCCTCACTCCGGCGCAGATACAGGTCCCGGACCGCTGCTCCGACCAGGAATACGAACCCTGCCAGTTCCGTTATCACGCTGTAGTCGACAAACAGGGCATAAAGAACAAACCCTGAGCCAATAGCGGCGAGGGCAGCTGGCATGGCAGAGCGGTGACGACGAAATCCCGCGGCTATGAACACGGTGGCGAGGGTTGTGAACAGGGCAATCGCGCCTGCCCAAAGCCCGGGATTGAGGGTCATCCCGGCCCCCAGGGCAGCGAGTATGCCCATGGCGGCAAGGGCTCCATAGCAACTGACCAGCGCCATTACCAGGGCAGCTGCGCCGAGAAAGCCCCTGCGATGAAGGTCCGCGAGCCAGCGTTTGGGACTGGCGCGTCGTAGCCACTGGTGCAACCAGCCAGGTGCCTGTTCCGCTCTCCTGGCTGTCAATTCGATCGAATGGGCACCGAAGCTTTCCGCAATTTCACGGGTCTGCTGGCTGGGGCTGTGGGCGAAGTAATCCAGCCGGCGCACAATGCGAATGTCCTCGAAGCCCGCATCACCCAGCATGGCTAACAGGTTGTCCTCCACCGTGGCACCAACCACGCATTCTACCCACAGCCTTGGGTCGGAATCGCAGTTGACATTGACAGGTCTGTTGATGACCACATCGGCCAGTTGCAACCTCCCTCCGGGCCGCAACACCCGGAATATCTCGCGGATGGCCCTGCGTTTATCCGGCACCAGGTTAAGGGCACCGTTGCTGGTAACACTGTCGATGCTTTTATCGGCCAGGGGCAGGTGTTCCGCACTGGCCTGGATCACTTCCAGATTGGCGTAATGGTCCTTTGTGTGGTTCCTGAGTTTCCGGGTCATGGCGGCAGTCAGGTCCAGTGCGATTACCCGGCCATCCGCGCCCACCTTTGAAGTGGCAATGATGGAGTCGTTACCGGCTCCTGCCCCTATGTCCAGGGCGGTATCTCCGGGCTTCACGGCTTGTGCGGTAAAGGGATTGCCGACCCCGGCAAAGGATTCGGCGATGCCTGCAGGGAGCGGGGCAGTATCGGCGGGGGCATAGCCAAGAAAACGGAAAGCTTCCTTCCCGACCGGAAAATGGTAGTGGGCGTGGGGCAACTCCGCGACCGCGGTGTACATGTCCTGAACGGCTTCGGTGATCTGTTGTGGTGAGTATCCAAGGATGGCAACCATGATGGCATCTCCGTCAGTAAGCTCTGTTGGTGCCGGCCGGGTCAAAAACGCCCAATCATCTCCCTGATCCGGCGGCGTAGCCGTTCCGGTGCCTCCTGCTGGCCACTTCTGGCAACGCGTTCCCTGAGTCTGCGTTCGAATTCGGCCCTGCTGAAACAGTCGTGGCACCTTTCCAGATGCCGCTCTATTTCAGCACTGGTGTCACTGTCCATTTCGCGGTCCAGGTAGTCGAACAGGCGCTCTACAACCTCTTCACAGGAAATCCAGGGCTCCTTCATACCTTACCTCCACTGCTGGTTCCTGATGGTTGCTCCCCGCATTTTGCGAACCCGGCGTCACGCCCCTGTCGCCAGAGCTCTTTCTGCAGAAGCCCACGAGCCCGGTTTATGCGGGAGCGTATCGTGCCCAATGGCAGATCGAGCAGGCGAGCGGCCTCGTCATAACGGTAGCCCTCCACCTCGACCAGTACGAATACCAGGCGATAGGCATCCGGCAGGTTATCAATGGCTTTGCTGATATCCTCCTGCAGGAGCGTGTTGATGAACTCTTTTTCCGGTGCCCCCCACCACAGCAGGAATGGCTGATGCAGTTTCTCAAACAGCGAAAACCGGTCGTCCCCACTCTCGGGTTCGAGTTCGACCTCCCGGTCCTGGCGACACTGCCGGCGGCGCCATTGGGAGATAAAGGTGTGATGGAGGATCCTGAACAGCCAGCCTTCCATGTGGGCGAAGTCGTCAAGCTGGTCCAGCTTGTTCCAGGCGTTTGAAATGGCTTCCGCCACTACATCCTCAGCATCATCCGGATTCCTTGCCAGGCGCAGGGCAGTGCCGTACAGGCGGTCCATCAGATGTGCCACCTGCTGCTGGAACTGGTCTCTTCGCTCCTGTGGGCTGGCCACGGGAACCTCATGCCGGTTGCTGGTTGCCATGTGTTCTCCCGTTTTACGCCGCAAGGACGCACGAGCCGGCGAAATGGTTCCCGTAAGCTGCCGTTGCCGGTCGCGGGAACAAATCAGGTTGTTACTGCGTCCTTGCGGCTGACCGGGACGGGTCCCGGCCATCGCCAACATGAAAACAACCACACTATAGGGAGGATAGATCCCATGGCAGGCAACACAACCATTCGTTTACCCCGCAGGCCGGGTATCAACGGCCGTTTCCTTGCAATGGCAGCGCTGTTGATCACCGCGCCGTTAACACTGGCAGCTACGCCGTATAACGGCGAGGGACACACCATGGTGACCCCGTCGGACCTGGAGTGGGGGCCGGTAGGCTCAATGGCTCCGGGGGCTGAGATCTCGATCATTGAAGGGGATCTTGCGAAGGAAGAGCCGTTTACCATGCGGCTGAAGATACCGGCGGACTACGTGATCGCCCCACACATACATCCCGCGTATGAGCGGGTGACCGTACTCTCCGGTACCTTCCATTTCGCCCACGGAAAGGAGGTCGACCGTGACAAGGCATCGGCTCTGCCCGAGGGCAGCGTTGCAATCATGTCACCCGGTGACCCGATGTTCGGCTACACGGAGGAAGAAGTAGTGATACAGCTGCATGGTACAGGCCCCTGGGGTATCGAGTACCTGAATCCGGAAGACGATCCCCGGAACTGACTGGTCGCCGGTGGTGCCGCAATCCGACACCACCGACTTCCACGCAGGTCTCTCAGACGGCGTTCTGGCCCGGGAAGGTGTTTCAACCTTTTTCCAGCAATCGCGGGCCAGGGCCATCCTCACCGAGCTCGTCCCAGGGATTTCGCAGTCTGCAGGCGTCTATTGAAAGGCATCCACAGCCGATGCAACTACTCAGCTGGTCCCTCAGCCCGACGAGCATCTCGATCCGCCGGTTCAGATCGGCCTTCCAGTTCTCCGACAGTTTTTCCCAGTCCTTGGCGGTCACCGTTCGGCCGGTTGGAAGAGTCGCCAGCGCCTCACCAATTTCCGACAGTGGGATTCCGAGCCGTTGGGCCACTTTGATAACAGCGATGCGCCGCAAAACGTCCCGGTGAAAACGACGCTGGTTGCCGGCGTTGCGCCAGCTGTCTATCAACCCCTTTTTCTCATAGAAATGTATCGCCGAAACTGCGACGCCACTGCGCTCAGCGACTTCCCCCACGCTCATTGCAGCCCTGATCTCGTCTTTGCCTATGTTCGCCATAGCAATCTCCAATCTTTTTGGTTGTTGACCTTAAGTTTACTTGAGGTTTTAAGGTTCTGTCGAACCTGACGCAACAACGAGGAGAAAAGCATGAGACAGATTCAAAGTGATCTCTGGGAAACCGACGTGGAAAACCCGTTGCCGGGGCTGACAACCCATGCGTACCTACTGACCCGGGACGATGGCAACGTGTTGTTCTATAACACTGGCCATCATCATGAAATTGACCGGATGACTGAGTTGGGAGGGGTGGCCTATCACCTCCTCAGCCATGAGGACGAGTTGGGCGATACCATTAATACAATCCACCAGCGCTTTGGCGCCAGGCTAGGGGGCCACGTTCGGGAACGCGAAGCGTTTGCCAGAATCCGTAACCCGGACATCCTGTTTGATGAAAGGGAGACCATCCTGGGCAACGTGGAGGTGATCCCGACACCCGGTCACACACCGGGAAGCACCTGCTTTCAGGTGAATTCGCCGAATGGAATGCGCTATCTTTTTACCGGGGATACCCTGTTCATGGCGGATTCCGGAGAATGGCAGGCAGGTTTCATCAAGGGCATGAGTGACCGCGATAAGTTGCGTTCCAGCCTGGCATTATTAGGCACTCTGGAACCGGATGTTGTGATCTCCAGTGCCTTTGGTGGCCCTTCCGGCTTCATGGAGGTTGGTCGCAGGAACTGGGCGGAGTGTGTTGACAGGGCACTGACCAGATTGTGACGGGGCTTCAGCAGGGGGAGTTCATCCCCCTGCTGAAAATGCCCCCTCGGCGCCTACTCATCCACTACCGTCTCAAAGCCACCGTAAATCAGCCGCTTACCATCAAACGGCATAGGATTCACGTTAGGCTGGATACGGGGGTCTTCCATGACTTTGGACATGCCCTTGTTCCTGGCTTCACGGGAGGGCCAGATAATCCAGGAGAAAACAACCGTTTCGTCCGGCTTGCATTTCACGGCCATGGGGAAGGACGTGACTTCACCGTCGGGAACATCATCGCCCCAGCATTCCACCAGTTTCAGGGCACCGTGGTCCTTGAAAACCACAGCCGCATCGCTGGCGTGTTTGATGTACTTTTCCTTGTTGGCAGTTGGTACTGCTGCTACAAATCCATCGACATAAGTCATTGTGGTTCTCCTTGTCTCAGTCCTTGGGGGGGAGTTCGCGCGCCGGTCTGACTTCAATACTGCCGAAGCGTGCGGGTGGAATCCGGCTGGCCAGTTGCAGGGCCTCGTTCAGGTCGTTGGCCTCCAGCAGGTAGAAGCCGGCCAGCTGTTCCTTGGTTTCGGCAAAGGGGCCGTCCGAAATCAGTACTTCGTCGTCCCTTACCCTGACGGTCGTGGCCGTTTCTATTGGTTGCAGTGGCTGCCCTGTCACGAACTTGCCGTGCTCGGTGAGCCTCTCCACACCGGCAATGCACTCCTGGTTGAGGTCATGCCATTCCTTTTCACTCATGCTGTTGATGATGCTTTCCTGGTAGTACACCAGTGCTACGTATTTCATGCAGTTCTCCCTGTAGGCTCAGTTGCAGCCCTCGATTTCGTTACTGATCATCCACTGTGTTCCGAAGCGGTCCGATACCATGCCGAAGCGATGGGCCCAGAAGGTTTCCGCAAAGGGCATGAAGACACTGCCCCCCTCCGCCAGCCGGTTGAAAACCTGTTCCGCCTGGTTCACGTCGCTGTACTCGAGATGTACCTGGACACCCTGGGGTTTGGTGTAGCAGTCACCCGACATGTCCGCCCCCATGATCCGGCGGCCCCCCAGGTTCAGGGACGCGTGGACGATCTTGTCGTGCCATTCTGCTGGCGTTTCCTCGGCGACCGGTGTTTCGCCGTGGGTTATCATCGCTTCGATCCGGCCATCCAGTACCTCAGCATAGTAGGTCATCGCTTCCCTGCAGTTACCCGGGAAGGCGAGGTGTATGTTTATTTGTGCAGGCATTTTCTGGAGCCGCTCACCCATCTGCCTGTGCTGGTCGAGAGCCGCACTGGGCTCGAAGTCCTCCAGCGCGAAGAAAGGACGCAGTTCCAGGCAGACATTGCCGTCCGCGTCTGATTTTGGCCACCGGGTGGCCCAGGCAATGGCTTCCTCTTTTGAGGCCACCTCCAGAATGGTATAGCCGGCCAGAAGTTCCTTGGTTTCGGCGAAGGGCCCGTCGGTGACGAGTGGTTCGCCGTTCCTGAACTCGATACGGCAACCGTCCCGGCTGGGGCGAAGGCCATCGCCAGAGACAAACACGCCGGCATCGAGCATTTCCTCGTTGTAATTGGCCATGTCCTGTAGCAAGCCCTCTGAAGGCATTACTTCCTGTTCGGTGTCTTTATCAGCCTTGCGCATAAGCATGAATTTCATGATTTCTGTTCTCCCTTTTTGGCGATGTGTATAACCAAGTCGCCTGGGAGCACGCCAGATCGACAGCCAGGTAAAAATTATTTGTCAGGCGTTATCCAGGTCCGTCAGCCGCTGGTTCAGGAAGCGCTGTTCCGGGCCCTGTTGGGTAAGCGCAAGGGCCCGCTGATAGGCTGTCCTTGCTGCTGGCAGGTCACCTGAACGGCGAAAGAGGTCGGCTCGGGCGGCGTGGAACAGGTAGTAGTTCTGGATGGCCTTGTGGCCCGCAAGCTGGTCGAGGAGTATCAGGCCGTCCTCGGGTGTGTCCCGCATGGCAACGGCTACCGCGCGGTTCAGGGCGATCACCGGGGAGGGCATTTGCCGGTAGAGGGTCTCGTAAAGCCTCGCGATGCGGGTCCAGTCGGTCTGTTCGGTGCTGGAGGCTTCGGCGTGGGCCGCGGCAATTGAGGCCTGGAGGGTGTAGGGGCCTGTCGGGGTCAGTTGCAGGGCCTGTTCCAGCCATGCCAGTCCCGAGCGGATCTGGTCGTGATCCCAGAGCGTCCGGTCCTGTTCCTCCAGGGTAATAAGGTCACCGTTTGCATCCTGCCTGGCGTTACGGCGTGAATCGTGAAGCAGCATAAGCGACAACAGGCCAAACACGTCCCCTTCGGGCAAGAGCTCGGCAAGGAGGCGGGCGAGGCGGATGGCCTCATTGGCCAGACTGATGTTAACGACCGTATTGCCGTCACTGGATGAATAGCCCTCATTGAAAATCAGGTAAATGACTTTCAGAACACTTTCGAGACGTTCGGGTAATTCCCGGCGTTCCGGCACCTCATAGGGAATGCGTGCATCCCGTATCTTGCGTTTGGCGCGGACAATCCGTTGTGCCGTGGTGGCGGGTTTCTGCAGCAGGGCGCTGGCAACCTGCTCCGTGGTCCGGCCGCACATTTCACGTAGCGTCAGCGCCAGTTGCGCCTCGACGGCCAGGCTCGGGTGGCAGCAGGTGAAGATCAGCCGCAACAGGTCATCATCAATGTGGTCTGTGTC
>CAZFPG010000134.1:0-8405 GCA_964521055.1 uncultured Marinobacter sp. | reverse complement strand
GCCTTGATGACAATGATGCCTTCCTTGCTGATGCGCTGGTCAGAGAGCGACATCAGCCGCTCCTTGTAGAATGGCGGCAAACTGGAGTTGAGAATATCGAAGCGCAGGTGGACTGCGGATGCCACCTTGTTGACGTTCTGGCCACCGGCCCCCTGGGCGCGGATCTGGGTCAGCTCGATCTCCCAGTCACCCAGTTCAACCGTGTTGGAAATTTTCAGCATGACCGTACCGCTTGCTCGATGGCTTCCCGCAGGCTGGCGTCCAGTTCATCGGCATCCGGACTCTGCTCGCTGATAAGCTCGATCCGGGAAAGATCCCTTGGTTCGCACTCAGACACCGACAGTACGCAGTCAGCCATATTGATTGTCCGCCAGCCATCACTGGTACGAACCACTGCCTTGAACCGGACAAAACGGCTGTCCATGGATAACGCCAGCAAGGCAGTCTCGGAAAATACCGTATCGGGATGTATCCGCCAGCCCAGGCTGAAGTGGCCCTGCCCCTGGTTACTGATCCGTTGCCAGGGTTCATCCCGGATATCCGGAACGGGCGCGGGCTCAGCCGAGTCGTGGTGGTGATGGGCATGGGGTGAACCCACCTCTGACAACGCGGTTTCGCCGTCAAGCCAGCCGATGTCCATCCGGCCCTGCCGGGTATGGAACACGGCGGTTTTCGCTGGCTGCAAGCCAGCCACCCAGTTATCAAAGTGAGCAACCTGCTCCGGCTGGCACAGGTCAGTCTTGTTGGCTACGACAATGTCGGCTGCGGCAACCTGATCCTGGAACTGTACATTCTCCAGAACCCTGGGCTCCTCCAGCCGCCTTGGGTCCACCAGGCAAATGACAGGCCCCAGCTTCAGCACATCCTGATAGTGCTCTCCCGTCAGGGTTTCGATAATCTGGGAAGGATGCCCAAGCCCGGTGGGCTCGATCAGCAATCGGTCAGGCCTGGCCTTATGGATCAACTGATTGAGGCCAATCTGCATTGGCAGACCGGCCACACAGCACATACACCCGCCAGGAACTTCCCGCACAAAGGCACCTTCTGTTTCCAGCATGGCGCCATCAATTCCCACCTCACCGAATTCGTTCACCAGAACGGCCCATACCTCACCGTCCGGCTTCTTTTTCAGCAGGTCCAGTATGGCGGTGGTTTTACCCACGCCCAGAAAGCCAAGCACCAGATTGGTGGGTATTGGTGAAGCCATAGAGTGTCCGTGTTGGTGTATAAAAGTGTCAGATCAGGAAGGTGTTATAACATAACACTGTAGTATTCCCCTAATACCCGCTGCCACCCGGCCCTTGGTAATGTGAACAGGCTACCATCAACAAGGACAAGGAGAGTGGTATGAGCGCTAAAAAGATACTGATGATTACCGGTGATTTCACCGAGGACTACGAAACCATGGTGCCCTTCCAGGCGCTGCAGGCCGTGGGCCACACGGTTCACGCGGTTTGCCCGGACAAGAAATCGGGCGACACCGTGGCCACGGCCATCCACGACTTCGAGGGCGACCAGACCTACACCGAAAAGCCGGGGCACCGGTTTGCCCTGAACGCGGATTTTGCCGGGCTCAACCCCGCCGATTACGATGCCCTGGTTGTGCCTGGCGGCCGCGCACCGGAATATCTGCGCCTGAACGAGGATGTGAAGAATCTGGTGCGCCACTTCTTCGAAGCAGACAAACCCGTGGCGGCCATTTGCCATGGTGCCCAACTACTGGCAGCCGCAGGCGTGCTTGAAGGCCGCGAGTGTTCCGCCTACCCGGCCTGCCAGCCGGAAGTGGAACTGGCCGGAGGCCGCTTTGCTGCCATCGACGTTGACGCAGCAGTAACCGATGGTAATCTGGTGACAGCACCGGCATGGCCGGCCCACCCCCAGTGGCTGGCACAGTTTTTCAAACTGCTGGACAAGTGACGGAAGCGGGGCCGCTCTCGCGGCCCCGGATTCATGAGGATAGCGCCATGTGCAAACTGTTCATCCAGGCGGATTCCGATCTCTGGGTCAGCCGCACCCATTCCCTGCGTATCGACGGCATGGTAACCAGTATCCGCATGGAAAACGCCTTCTGGAGTGCGCTCACTGAAATCGCAGCCCGGGACAACATGAACCTGCCCCAGATGATCACAAAGCTCTACCACGAGTCCATCGACGCCGGGCACGACCTGGGCAACTTCACCTCGTTCCTGCGGGTATGCGCCATGCGTTACCTCGCCCTGCAACTCAGTGGTGATATTCCCCGGGATACCCAGGTGCCCATTGCATCACTGGATGCCGACAGGATCCTCGCCAGGAACATGGACCAGAAACCGCCCAGCGAAGCGACCCACTGAGCGGCGAGTACAAGGTCATTCCACGGGCGGCGTTGGCCGTACCAGAATTTCATTGACATCCACGTGCGCTGGCTGGGATATGGCGTACATGACTGCCTGGGCAATATCGTCCGGTTTGAGGGCATTGGTGGGGGGCTGGTCGAAGAAGGGCGTATCCACCATCCCTGGCTCAATCAGTGTGACCCGAATACCGGAGCCCCTCAGCTCTTCCCTCACACTATAACCGATAGCGGAGACTGCCCATTTGGTGGCACTGTACATGGAACCCGGAATGGTTGTCCTTCCGGCAGCAGAGCCGGTCAGCAGCAACTGGCCCCGGCTTTTTCTCAGCGCTGGCAGGCAGCACTGAACCGTCAGCCCGGCACCATAGATGTTGGTCAGAATCATATCCTTCCAGATTTCGTGATCTGCGCCACTGAACCCGCCAGGCTCACCGCCACGCCCCGCATTGACAAACACGGCGTCTATCTGCCCGAAGGTGACCAGGGCCTTGTCCACTACTGCCTGCTGGTCCTCCATACTCTGAACATCACAACGGGCAATCATAACCCGCTCGCTGCCCCCCAGTTCGGTTTGCAGGCGTTTAAGCTTGTCTTCCGAACGGGCTGACAGAACCAGGCGGTAGCCTGCCTTTTGCGCGGCTCTCGCGGTTGCCTCTCCAATCCCGGAAGAAGCCCCGGTGATCAGCATGACCGGATCGTTGCTCATAAACTCTCTCCTGCGTCAGATGTGGTAACCAGTGTTGCAGATTAGCTACGGGACCTGAAGCAGTTACAGATCACTTCGTTCATGAGGGTTCCGGCGTCAATATCAGGTAGTATACGGCCAGACGTGCCGGCCAGAATGATTTGCCGGCCAGGCGAACCAGGCAACCGACGGATTTATGAAAATACCGAAACGATTACAGCCCCTTGTCGATGACGGCATGGTGGACGAAGTGTTGTACCAGTTGATGAGCGGCAAGGAAGCACAGGTATTCGTGGTGCGTTGTGGCGACAGTGTGCGCTGCGCCAAGGTCTACAAAGAGGCCCAGAAACGCAGCTTCAAGCAGGCCGTGCAATACCAGGAAGGCCGCAAAGTTCGCAACACCCGCCGTGCCCGGGCCATGGGCAAGAAAACCCGCTACGGCCAGAAGGAACAGGAAGACGCCTGGCTGAACGCCGAGGTGGACGCCCTGTACCGGTTGGCCGCTGCCGGTGTGCGGGTGCCGGAACCGTTCGGATTCGTGGACGGCGTACTGCTGATGGAAATGATTACCGACGAAGACGGCAAGGCCGCGCCACGGCTGGACGATGTCACGCTGACGCCGGAGCAGGCCCGGGAATACCATGGCAAGGTGATTGCTGACGTGGTGCGCATGCTCAGCGCCGGCCTGATCCACGGGGACCTGTCGGAATTCAATGTGCTGGTCGACCCCACGGGTCCGGTGATTATCGACCTGCCCCAGGCAGTCAACGCGTCCGGCAACAACAGTGCCGAAAGAATGCTGGAACGGGATGTGGACAACATGCGCCGCTATTTCGGCCGTTTCGCACCGGAACTGTTGAACACCGATTACGGTAAGGAAATCTGGGCGCTCTACGAGTCCGGCGACCTTCACCCTGACAGCCGGTTGACTGGCTGCTTCGAGCACGACACCGAAAGCGCCGATGTCGACGAACTCATGGCGGTTATCGACGCCGCCAAGGAAGAAGAACGGGAACGTAGGGAACGAGCCCGGGATGCCGAGGAAGGCGACGACTAGCCCGGTTCACCGACAAACTTGCCCACAACGCGATCAGACAGCATCAGGTGGGCAAATGCCGGGTACGGCAGGTAATGGCCGAGCAGGAATATGACCGACCCCATATCCAGCCCTGTGGAAAGCCCTACATATGCCGCCCAGGCCACGAACAACGCGCCGAGAAAGCCGCCGTAGGACCACAGCACCCGGGCCCGCTCGTCGCCGGTCGGCACCCGCTTCAATATTCGGGCCACCGACCAGCTGATGTAGGCGGCGATCAGCGCCGCGATAACCACCGATACCACCACACCCGTCAGCCCGAACAGGAACCGCACCAGATAGTTGGTGAGAAAAAACAGAACAATGGCGCTGACAGCAATGATGGTTACCCGCGAACGCTTCAAATCTTCCATAGACAGAATCCCGGCCGGTTAAATCAGATAGTTTTCACTGTTTTAACATTCCGGGAATCAAGAAGCGACTTTGCTTCGTGCAACTGCTGTGTGCTGGACGCATGAACCGCCAGAACATACTTGCCTTGTCGTAACGCGGACTGTGCCTTGACCAGGTAGGGTGTGTGATCCGGCCGAATCGTTACCGCTCCGGCCAGCAACAGCCCCAGCATCAACCCGAGCGCGGCGAGCACAGAAGCGGCAACCACCGCGTTCTGTGCGATAAAACCAATGCCAAGGGCGCTCAGTATCAAAAATGCAATGAATCCAGTTACGGCACCGCCGGCGCCCAACCCGAGATGGGAGCGTACCAGCGTTTGCCAGATGCCCTGGTCTTCGGGCTCCAGTTCGCTGCCCTGATGGGAATCCCGTGGGCCCACAACAGATACCTGCTCATTCGTCAGGCTCGTTCTCTCACATAACGTTTTGGCTGCCCCCCGGGCATCCTGCTCGGTGTCAAAGACTGCGGCGACCTTGTGGTCTTCCTCCTCGCCGGTCAGGCTCATTGAGGATTTCATGAAATACCTCCTGAGTGTCTCAGAGAATTAATGAGGCTCTTACTATGGGAACTTGCCTCTTACCTCTGAAAATACAACCCGAATACCTGTATTTCTAATGAATATAGGGCAACAGGATGGACAGGAACGGGGCTCTTACCAGGCTAGCCAAATCACGTGACGGGCACCTTTACCCGGGCGCAGGGCGCGCACTGTAACCGGTTCCACCGAGAAACCGGCGCGGCGCAGTCTTTCGGTAAATGCATGCTCCGGGCCCGCCGACCAGTAGGCCAGTATGCCGTCACGACTCAGGGATTTCTGTGCGGCAGCAATGCCCTCAGGAGAGTAGATCCAGTTATTTTCCTTGCGGGTAAGCCCTTCCGGGCCGTTATCCACATCCAGCAGGATGGCATCCCAGTTGCCATCACCCACACGCAGCAGCTCCGCCACATCGCCAATGTGGACACTGGCCCTGGCATCCTGCAATGGTTGCCCGGCCGCAGCACCCAGCGGTCCCCGGTTCCACGCCTCTACTTCCGGAACCAGTTCAGCCACGGTTACCCGGGCGTCGTCCGCCAGGGCTGACAGCGTCGCCGCAAGGGTAAATCCCATTCCCAGGCCGCCAATCAGCACCCTTGGCCCGGTCAGCCCGGCAATTCGCTCACAGGCAAGCGTGGCCAGGGCATCCTCCGAACCGTGTAACCGGCTGTTCATCAGTTCACCGGTGGTACCGGCAATTTTTATGGAGAATTCGTCATTGCGCTGCAGCAGGCGTAACCGGGTTCCATTGCCGGGGATGGTAGCGGTGCCGATTTCTTCAAAGCGAGCCATCTATTTTCTGACCCACTCACCGTCCACCAGAATGTACTGCCCCGCCGGAGTTTTCTCCATGGCTTTCTGGCCGGCCACCGTTTCCACCTGGGTCACGGGAATATCATGTTTCTCGGCAATGCGGGCGTACTCATCCCGCCGGGCCTTGTTGATGGCTTCAACGATGCCGCGGGCGTTGCCTTCCGCCTCGACCACCTCCAGATAACCGGTGGGTGTTTCGCCCACCAACCCCTGCTGTTTGGCGGTTTCAAGCTGGCTCTTGGCCTCGTCCAGCCCCATCGAAAAGGCGGGTACGGCCAGGCAAAGCACAAGGATGAATGCGCCAAGTTGTGCAAACTGTTTCATGAGTGACTCCCTGGGTTCAGAATTGGCCATCAGAACAAGCCCTTTTCGCCGAATAGTTCATCCACATCCTTGTCCACCTTCACGTAGATTTCGTGCTGAATCTTGACGTTCAGGTTCACAGTAATAGGTTCCTTGGGCGCTTCCATCTGCACAGTAGGTGTGCATGCTGCCATGCCCAGAGCAAGTGCCATTATCATCAGCAACTGTTGAATCTTCCCGGGCGAAGCGCCCTGCCTGTATCCGTTCATTTGCCTTACTCCTGATCAGTTTCCCGACCCCGTTGACTGGCCGTCCGCACCCCGTTTCCGCATCAGGTTGCGCACCTTCTCTGTAACGGCTTCATTGACCCTGCCACTGAGCTGAAGGCTGGTCAGCAATGCCGGAATGTCTTCTTCCAGATTGATGTTCAGAACGATCGGGTGTCCATCGCGCACATCGGGGCTGCTGCCTTCCAGGCGCAACCCCAGTATCAGCGTACCATCCTGATGATAGTCTACCGTGCTATTGAGCACCGAGTAGTTAAAGTTTTCCATCGCCTTCACCACCAGCGCCATGGCCTCGTTGTTCCGTGCCAAGCCTCTGAGCCGGTCTGCCGGCAGCTTGAGATTGCCACCTGGAGCCACCGCTTCAACCTTTCCGGATTCAATTCGGACACCTTCCTTGCCGATCCATAACGGCACGGTTCCCCTGAGTACACCACTGCCGGCCAGGCCTTCTGCGGGGTATACCTGCATCAGTTCCGAAAGCTCGATGCCGTTCAGTTCAAGGGGAACCCGCAAAGGCAACTCCGAGAGTTGCCACTGTGCGGGTTCGACACGAACCTCACCCCCCAGAAGCTGCGCGGACGCCTGCTCCATCGTCAGAGTCCCTGCGCCAACCTCCTCAGTGGTCGAGAGATAGTTCCCGGCCACCTCGACGTTGCTCAGGGCAATGCCCGGATTGACGGTATTGACCGCCAGACCGGACGCCCGGGCCTCAAGCCGGCCGTCGGCGAGATCAATGGCCACCATGCCCTTGAGGCCGGCGAAGGCCACGCGGGCAAAAAGACCGCCGAAGCCCTCAAAATTCACCTTTCCCTGCATCCCGGATCCTTCCGGCGGAAAATCCAGCCCAAGGTTAGCCTTGACGCTGCCCTCGCTGATCTCGAGCTCCGCGGGCCAGGCGGTGAAGGTCTGCGCCAGTTGACGGCCTCCCTTTTCGCCGACCGCAGTCATTTCGGCATCAAGCTTTGCAATACCATCGAATGGATAGCTGAAATCGATATTGGTTTCCATGCCTGCGTCTGACGAGAGCATGCCATCAAACGTGAGCCCATCCAGGCTGCCCTTCAATTGGCCGTCAAGGCGCCAGGATTGCGGGTGCAGCTGCGGCTGCTGGATGGCGGCTGCCTTCGCCACCACAGCCCCTTCAAAAGCCAGCTTCTCCAGCGCCACCGGCCGCAGATTATGCCCCGCAGTCAGTTCTGTGCCACCGAGGTTGACCCTGAGCCTGTCCAGCTGAGCGGCTCTGTCCGGGGCATCAACCTGATCAAATTCGACATAACTACCCTCTGTGAACTCAAGAGTCGCAGACTCCTCGTCCGCTTTACCGGCAACCAGCAGGTTGGCCCGCCCCTCATGGAGCCGCCAGCCGGCCAGGGTCATCCCCGGGATCGGCGCCTCTATCCTCATGGCGTTGGTGGTGATGTTCCGTTCATCAGGCATCGAAAGCCCTGAAGCAGTGAGATCCCCCGTGGCCCGGATGCCGTCCGGCAGAGTCAGCACAAGCTGGTCAATACCGATATTATCAGGCAGCCATACTGGCAATTCGCGGGGAAGCCCGCCAGTGGCCGCAGACGATGGCTCCTCCTGCTCGCTGACACCCGGCCAGGCCGGGACATCCACCGCTAATCGCCCGACCCGGACCACGTCCGGCATGGGGCCATGCCAGTGCCAGCTCCAGCCAAGCGACAATGCCTCGCCCTCGATACGATAGGGCTGGCCATCTCTCAGTTGGGTTACCGTGAAGTGTTCGAGCTGAACACCAGACAGGGACACATCAACGCCTCCCCAGTGAAAATCGCGGATGCTGTTCAGTCGCCGCCACTCCTCCCAGGCGGTATGGGCATACCAGCCCGCGGTCACTACCAGCACAACAAGCAGGGCTGACAGCCAGACCAGAAAACGACGCAGCGTCATAAAACGGGCCATGATGGGTACATTGAATCCTCGGGGCTGAAAGCATC
>CAZFPG010000133.1:0-8417 GCA_964521055.1 uncultured Marinobacter sp. | reverse complement strand
ACCGCGTCGATACCGCACTCGCGGCCGTAGCCGCTGGCTCCGAAGCCACCGATCGGGGCCATCGCCGATACCGCCCGGTAGGTGTTCACCCAGAGGATGCCGGAGCGTACGTCGCGGGCCAGGCGGTGGGCGCGGCCCACGTTTTGTGTCCAGATGCCGGCAGCCAGGCCAAATTCGGTGTCGTTGGCGAGGCGTAGGGCTTCCGCTTCGTCATCGAAGGGTATGACGGCCACAACCGGGCCGAAGACTTCTTCCTGGACGATGGGCATCTGGTGGGAATCACAGGCTAGGATAGTGGGCGAGTAGTACCAGCCGGCTCTGTCTGTGATGCGTTCTCCGCCATAGACCAGCGTGGCACCATCGGCTTTGGCCTGGGTGACCATGCGGTCGATGGTTTCCAGTTGTGCTTCGGTGGCGATGGGGCCCATCTCGGTGTCGGCCTCCGCCGGGTCGCCGATGCGGATGCCGGCAGCACGATCGCGCAGTTTCTGGACCACCTCGTCGTAGATACTGCGTTGCACCAGCAGGCGTGAGCCGGCTACGCAGCTCTGACCGGATGCCGCGAAGACGCCGGCGACCACGCCGTTGATGGCGCTTTCCAGATCCGCATCCTCGAACAGGATGTTGGGAGACTTGCCGCCCAGTTCGAGGGACAGCTTGGCGAAGTTCTCGGCGCTGTTACGCACCACGTGGCGGGCAGCCGTGGCACCGCCGGTGAAGGCGATCTTTCGCACCAGCGGATGGGCCGTCAGTGCGGCACCGGTGGACGGACCAAAGCCGGTGACCAGATTGACCACGCCTTTGGGGAAGCCCGCCAATTCCACCAGGCGCATCAGTTCGATCAGGCTCGCAGAGGCGTGCTCGGAAGGTTTGATGACGATGGTGTTGCCCGCCGCCAGGGCCGGAGCCAGCTTGATGGCGGTCAGGTACAGCGGGCTGTTCCACGGGATGATGGCAGCCACCACGCCCAGGGGCACCCGCACCGTGGCACCGAACATGTCCGGCTTGTCCAGCGGCAGGGTTTCGCCCACCACCTTGTCCGCCAGGCCCGCGTTGTAATAGAAAAATTCGGACAGGTAACCGACCTGGCCGCGGGTCTCGCGAATGAGTTTGCCGTTGTCCCGGCTTTCCAACTGGGCCAATGTTTCGGCGTTGTCGGCAATCAACTGGCCGAGACGGTAAAGTAATTTTCCCCGCGCGGTGGCGGTCAGGCCCGCCCATTCGGGACCTTCGAAGGCGCGGTTCGCTGCCTGCACCGCGTCGTTGACGTCGGCCTCGTCGGCATTGGGCACGTGACACCAAACCTCACCGGTGGCCGGGTTGTAACTGTCAAAAGTGGCGCCGGAGCTAGCGCCCCGCCACTCACCATCAATGAACATTGTCAGTGAATCCAGGTTCATCGGAGCGTCTCCTCTTGCAGGGAACTGTTGTGGACGTCGTCGAGAAAGCGTAACAGCAGGGCGTTTACCTCACTGGCTGCTTCCACCGGGACCATGTGCCGCTGGCCGCTTAATATGTGCACGCGGGCGTTTGGCAGGTGCTCCGCCATGGCGCTCGCCATTTTTGGGGTCGATCCCGAATCCAGCTCGCCGGTGGCGATCAGCACGGGCACACGGATCGAGGCCAGTTTATCCAGCCCGAAGCTGTCCTGGGTCACGAACAGTGCGTAGCTTCGATAATACCCCTCCGGGTGGTTGCTGGTTACCCGATCACGAACCGCAGCGATGCACTCGGGGTGAGCGTCGCGAAACGAAGGACTGAACCAGCGCTCCAGGGCGCCATCCACGTTCGCTGTCGGCCCCTGTCTACGGGTCTCGATCAGACGTTGAAGGGCACCGGCGCGTTGCCGCTCATTGCGATCAAACACGCTGGACAACACCACCATCGCATTTAGCCTGCAGGGATGGCGCAAGGCAAAAGCCCGCGCTACCAGGCCGCCCATCGAGAATCCCACAATTGTTGCGGCGGGCAGGCCCAGCTCGTCGAGCAGGGCCAGCAACTGGTCGGCATAGTCGTCCAGTGTGGCGTCGTCTGTTGGCAGGGCGCTCTCGCCATGGCCCAGCATATCGTAGGCGATCACGTCATAATGCTCGGCCAACCCCTCCACCTGGGCCTGCCATAGGGTGGCATCCAGTCCAACGCCGTGAATCAGGACGACCGGCGCACCCCGGCCGACTCGCCAGTAGCGGGTTCCGGAGTAACTCTTTCGTGCGTCGGTGAGTTCCATCTGACCTCCTGTGAAGCTCACTGATTGCTAGCCTGTTCCGCTTCTTCGGCCAGTTCCTTAATGTCCTGATAGCGGTTGCCAATGCGTGGATGCAGGCGGCCGCCGTCAGAGGCGCCCAGAGCGACCACGATTTCGTTGGCGCGCGGAGCATCTTCGATACGCATCTCCAGGGTAATGTAGTGGGAACGGAAGCCTTCATCGTCCTTGTGCATCATCGGGATCTGGATGGAGGAGCCAGGCGCACCGCGCTTGTTGGTAAAGCTTAGGTAGCTCTTCGCTCCAACAGCTTCCCGGTAGTGATTGCCAAAGCGCAGAGTGTGGATGATGGCCGAGGCATGTTCGATCTCGCCCTCGGCGCCGACGACGGCGGCCTTGCCGTAAGCCTCGATCTGCTCGCTGCCAATTTCGCCCAGGATGCACTTGACGATCAGTTCGCCTAGCTCTGAACAGCCACTGCGGATCTCAGGTGACAAGTCCTCTACAAAGCCCCGGCCGCTCCATGGATTGGTTACGACAGCCGCTACACCGACCATAGTCACGGGCTTGTCGCCCGCTTTGCCGCCTTCGATGTAGGTGGTTTCTCGAAAGGTGGCAATCTTGCGAATCTCGAAACTCATTTACGCTCTCCTCATGGTTTTGGCGCGGACCTGGCCGGTGTGTCAGGTGGTCCTTGGTTTTGGTATACCATAATACACAAAATTCATTCCAGCAATATTTCAGCAGTTAAGATCTGATTATGGCCATTGGTTAATTTGACCTTATAAATTTTCAAGCCATATAAAACAGTAGGTTATTTTTTTACTAATTGAGTATTTGAGCTCCCTCACCAAAAAATCTTTGCATTCTGTCTGATGGTATACCAAGATATTTTGAGGTCGTCAGATGGCCTGTGCATGAAAAAAGAGCGTCAGCGCTTGGCAGGCCGCTGAAAATTAACAAGAACGCCAACGACGGAACTCAGGAGAGCTTGAATGCATAATCCTCAACTCAGTATGCCCAGGCGAGGCTTGTTCGCCGGGGTGAATAAGACGATGGCTATCGCCTCGATCAGCATGGTGGTGGCTTTCGTGCTGTTCACGGTATTGCAGCCGGAACTGGCCAACACCATCTACACGGGGGTCAAGCAGTACATCGAGAGTGAGCTTGGCTGGTACTACATTCTTACAGTGAATGTGGTGCTCTTTGTTTCCATTGCGATTGTCGTCAGCCCCTACGGCAAACTGCGGCTGGGGAAAGACGACGAACGTCCGGAATTTTCCAACTTCACCTGGTTTGCCATGCTGTTCAGTGCGGCCGTTGGCACAGGGCTACTGTTCTGGAGTATTGCTGAGCCTTTGAGCCACCTGCAGGGGAACCCGTTCATCGCGACGGAGGGGATTGCGCCTAATACCCTGGATGCGGCACAAACGGCTCTTCGTGTCACGATTTTCCATTGGGGTTTCCACGGCTGGGCGATCTATATCCTGGTTGGCACCATCCTGGCGTATTTCGCCTATCGGCGTGGGCTGCCGCTGACGATTCGCTCGGCCTTCTATCCGCTGCTCGGTGAACGCATCTACGGCCCAATCGGCCACGCCATCGATCTGCTGGCGATCTTTGCCACCCTGTTCGGTACGGCCACCACGCTGGGGCTGGGTGTCTCACAGATGAATGCGGGGCTGAACAACCTGTTCGGTATGGAGATTTCGAGCACCAATCAGGTGTTACTGGTCATGGGTGTGACTGTGGCGGCCACCTTGTCTGCAGTGTCTGGTCTGAAGAAGGGCATCCGGTTCCTCAGTGAATGGAATATCCACCTCAGCATGATCCTGTTTGCGTTCTTTATCCTGGCAGGTCCCACTGTCTTCCTGTTAACCATTTTCACCACCAGCGTAGGTGACTACCTGGGCAACCTGTTGCCGATGGGATTCTGGACAAATCCCGATCCCGAAAGCCAGTGGCAGGGTTGGTGGACGCTGTTCTACTGGGGCTGGTGGCTGTCCTGGGGCCCGTACGTGGGCATGTTCATCGCGCGTATTTCGCGAGGACGCACGATTCGCGAAGTGCTATTCGGGGGGATGATGGCCGCCACTCTGGGTGCGATGTCCTGGATTGTGATCTTCGGCGGTACTGCGCTTCACCTCCAGCTGTTCGGCGGTGTCGACCTGGCGACGGTAGCCAACGACAACGTAACGCAGGTGTTGTTCCAGACTATCGCGGCTCTTGATGTGCCCTGGGCGTCCAGTTTCATGGTTGGTATGGCCACGCTAATGATCGTGACCTGGTTTGTGACCTCAGCCGATTCCGGAACCCTGGTTATCTGCACCATCCTGTCCCAGGGCAATCCGCATCCGCCCCAAGCGTACCGGGTGATCTGGGGGTTGGGCCTGGGCGCGACGTCTGCCGTGCTGTTGCTGGCCGGCGGGCTACAGGCCCTGCAAACCGCTGCGATTGCGGCCGCCTTGCCTTTCTCCGTGGTCCTGCTAGTGATGTGCTATTGCATGTTCAAGGCGCTGGCCAGTGAGCAGGTCGGTGAGGCGGTTGCAGTTAAACAATCTGAAGCGTCCTAACGACGAATACCGAGGAGAGCCTACTATGCAGTTTTCTTTATTCCTTCATATGGAGCGCTATCCCGGCGACAAGAGCCATCAGCAGCTGTTCGAGGAACTCTGCGAGCTGGTGAAGATTGCCGAAGATGGTGGTTTCCGTGCCGCCTGGATCGGTGAGCATCACGGGATGCAGTTCACCTCGTCGCCCAGCCCGATTGCCCAGCTGTCCTACCTGGCGGCCAAAACCGAGCGGATCCGTTTGGGCGCGGGGACATTTGTCGCGCCCTTCTGGGATCCGATTCGTCTGGCGGGCGAAGCGGCGCTGCTGGATGTCATCAGCGGCGGGCGGCTTGAGTTCGGCATTGCCCGCGGAGCCTATCAGTTCGAATTCGATCGCCTGACCGATGGTCTCAAGGCTTCAGAAGGCGGCGAGGCTCTGCGCGAGATGGTCCCGGCCATCCGGGGCCTGTGGCAGGGCGACTATGCTCACCAGGGCAATGTCTATAACTTCCCCACCACCACCAGCGTACCCAAACCGCTACAGCAGCCGCTGCCGCCGATGTGGATTGCCGCGCGGGATCCAGCTTCCCACGATTTTGCGATCAAGAATGGCTGCAACGTGATGGTCACTGCGCTGATGAAAGGCGACGAGGAAGTGGCCGATCTGGCGCGCAAGTTCAACACTGCTTGTGCCGACCACCCGGAAGTGGACCGCCCGGAACTGATGTTCCTGCGCCACACATACGTGCATGAGGAGAGTGATCCGGATGGCTGGCGGCCCGGTGCTGAAGCTCTCAATCGCTTCTACCGCTACTTCATGGCGTGGTTCAAGAATGACCAGCAGGCAGTGGATGGCTTTTTTGAACCGGTATCGGAAGAAACCGTGGCCGACAACCCGGAGTTCTCTCTGGACAGCCTGCACCGCAACATGATGATTGGTACGCCCTCGGAACTGGTCGAACGGCTCAAGGGTTACGAAAAGCTGGGCATTACCGAATACAGCTACTGGACCGACAACACGCTGCCTTTCGAAGAGAAGAAACGGTCACTGGAGCTGTTCATCAAAGAGGTGATGCCGCACTTCGGTTGATAAATGAGGACGTATGATGAATCTATTGGATTTCGTTACCGGCGGAAAGGTTGCTGCGCTGATTGGTAGTGAATGGCGCCGGAGCGCTAAGAATTTCGATGTGGTCAATCCCGCCACGGGTGAAACGGTTGCCCAAGTGGCGGATATGGGGGCGGAGGACGCGCGCGAGGCTGTAGTTGCGGCCGAGCGTGCGGGGAAAGCGTGGCGCAAAGTGTCAGCGAAAGAGCGCGCCCGGCTGCTCAAGCGCTGGTTCGATCTGGTCGTGGATGAAACCGAGGCTCTCGCCCGGATTATGACGCTCGAGCAGGGCAAGCCCCTTGCGGAGGCGCGCGGTGAAGTGGCCTATGGGGCTTCGTTCATTGAGTTCTTCGGCGAGGAGAGCAAACGCATGGCAGGGGAAGTTTTGCCAGCCCCTGACACCAGCAAGCGCCTGTTGGTGACACGAGAGCCGGTTGGGGTTGTTGCAGCGATCACGCCCTGGAATTTCCCTCTGGCCATGATTACCCGCAAGTGCGCGCCGGCCCTGGCTGCCGGCTGCAGCGTCGTGATCAAGCCAGCCGAGGCAACCCCGCTGACTGCGCTGGCTCTGGCCCGCCTGGCTCTGCAGGCGGGTATACCGGAAGGCTTGATAAATGTGGTTACCTGTTCCAGTCCCGCCGAAGTAGGCGATGTTCTGACAACGGATAGCCGTGTACGGAAGGTATCGTTTACAGGCTCGACCCAGGTCGGCAAGTACCTGTTGTCTCAGTGTGCCGGCACGGTCAAGAAAACGGCCATGGAATTGGGTGGGAACGCTCCATTTATCGTTTTCAACGATGCCGACCTGGACGCTGCCGTGGATGGCGCCATAGCCTCCAAATTCCGCAATGCCGGACAGACCTGTGTCTGTACTAACCGGTTCCTGGTGCAGGCGGAGGTCTATGACGCCTTTCTGGAGAAACTTGTTGACCGGGTGAGTGACCTGACAGTCGGCAGCGGACTGGATGATGGTGTCGCTATTGGTCCGCTCATTAACGCGGCAGCCGTAGAGAAAGTGAAGAGCCACATCAATGATGGCCTGCTCAAGGGTGGGCGGCTTTTATTGGGCGGTCACGCCCATGAACTTGGTGGTAATTTCTTTGCTCCGACTGTCATGGCAGATGCGACGGCAGATATGCTCGTGGCTTCGGAGGAAACGTTTGGTCCTCTGGCTGCCGTCTTTCGTTTCGAGACTGAGGCTGAGGCCGTCGAATTGGCTAATGATACGCAGTCCGGGCTAGCTGCCTATTTCTACACCAGGGACTATGGTCGCGTTTTTCGAACGCTCGAAGCACTTGAATATGGCATGGTCGGCGTCAACGAAGGTCTGATTTCGACGGAATTAGCTCCATTCGGAGGTATCAAGGAGTCGGGATTGGGACGGGAAGGATCCCACCATGGCCTCGACGAGTTTACTGAGCTGAAATATGCCTGTCTGGGAGGGCTTTAAATGATGACCCTGGCTTCGTTTTAGTATCGCTCATTGGCAGGTAAATCCGGCCAATGACCCGACTGATGGAGGCCGAGTGACTTAATGACTTCCTGAGCCGTTGCCGGTAAACCCGGAAAACGGCTCCATCACGCTGCGCTTTCGCTCAGCTACCACCTTGATCGCGGAAAACTGCCTGATTATAGGTGAGTCTATAATTTGGAGGCAGATAAACAAAAAAGCCCCGCATTCAGCGGGGCTTTTTTGTGAAAGATGGCGCGCCCGATAGGATTCGAACCTCTGACCTCTGCCTCCGGAGGGCACGAAGCCTTAACGTTTCTGATCTTTACTATGGTGCTCTCCGATTGAGCTACCGTATTTCTCTATAGATCCGCAGTAGGCACCAGGGACAACTGGTATCCCAATGGCTCCACAGCCTTTTTCACAGATTCAAGCAGGACCCGGGGATCATCGCGCTCGATATTCATCAGAGTGGTTTTCGACAGACCGCACAGTCGGGCATAGTCTTCCAGCGTGATACCGACAAAGCGCTGCCGGATCTCACGTACTGCGGCTCCCACCGACACCTTGCCTTGTTTCATGCGCTTTTCCAGGTCGGCTTGGGCCGCCTCGCGTTCATGATCTTCAAACTTTGGTGGCATTCTAGGCATCGTCGCCTCCCGCCTCGTTCTTCAGGGTCTCCAAGACCTTCTTCGGGCGCTCAAAGACAATACTCTTATGTTCCAGAACCCGTTCAGGCACACCCAGGTTCAGCACCACCTGCCCCAGGTGTGCGAGCTTTTCCAGTTCACCCATGAACCGGGCCCGGGTTATATCCGAATTTTCGGCAAAGTCCCGGATAATCTTGCCGTAGTTCGGTTCGTAAACGCTGTGCTGGTATTCCTTCGGCCAGACTGTCGTCCGGGCAATCGAGTCACGATCTAGCACCATGGGAGCCAGGTCGTAGGCTGGGGATAGGCCGATTCGACCGTCGCATTTAATCAGGGCGGTGTTGCGACCGTGGTTGTCACTATTGCCGATGGTGTAGTTGATGACATCGCGCACCAGGTACTCACAGAGGGTTTCATCAAACTCCGGCGGGTGTGTGATTGCTTCCCGGAGCTT
>CAZFPG010000132.1:0-8441 GCA_964521055.1 uncultured Marinobacter sp. | reverse complement strand
TGACCTGTTCACTGAAGGCATGAAAATGCTGGCGATGATCGGCTTCATCATGATCGCCGCCTCCGGCTTTGCGGAAGTGATGCGGGAAACCGGCGAAATCGCCACCCTGGTGGAAAGCTCCGTCGGAACCATCGGCGACAACAGGGCTCTGGCGGCGTTGCTGATGCTGGTAGTGGGCCTGCTGATCACCATGGGTATCGGCTCGTCGTTCTCCACCATCCCCATCATCGCCGCGCTGTATGTGCCCCTGGCCCTGGAACTGGGTTTCAGTCCCCTGGCCATCGTGGCCCTGGTGGGCACCGCCGGCGCCCTGGGCGACGCCGGCTCCCCGGCCTCCGACTCCACCCTCGGCCCCACCGCAGGCCTCAACGTAGACGGCCAACACAACCATATCTGGGAAACGGTGGTGCCTACGTTCCTGCACTACAACCTTCCCCTGTTGGGCTTTGGCTGGGTGGCGGCTATGGTTCTTTAAGACTGGGAGTTTGCCCTCCTTTTGTAGCCTGCTGGTTTTTGGGGGCCTGGAGGGCGTCGTGGTGCTTTCTTCTGGGAAAAAGAACTCGCTGCGCTCAGACACCTTTTTCCCGGCAGAAAGCACCCCAACACCCTCCGGTTTGAACCAAAAAGATATCGCTGGAAAGGACAATCACGGGATGTGTTCCCTTGGCGATATCTGGGGTGTCCATTCGTGAGGGGGTAGGGGGATTTTTACTCGCCAGAAATGGGTGTCTGAGCGCAGCGAGTTCCATTTCAAGAGTAAAAACTCCCCCTGCCCCCTCGCAGCCCCCGAACCAGCCAGGCTACAAAAGGAGGGCACACTCCAAAACCTCAGTCCTCCTCGCCGGACTTGAAAAACACTACCTGTTTGACCGTGTGGTCGTCCTCGTTACCGCGTTTGTTGACGCGGGTTTCCAGCTCGGGATTGGCCGGAGGCGTGGGAGTATCAGACACCGCATCGGTGAAACCGCAGGCCACGCATTCGCGGACCTGGTCATCGTCGTCGGTGGTGAACATCATGATCTTGTCCATCTCCGCACAGCGGGGGCAGACAGCGCCGGCGATGAAGCGTTTTGGGGTTGGCATGGGGTTACTCCGCAATCTCCGTAATACCACTCTGTTTCAACAACGCATCCACCTGCGGCTCTCGACCACGGAATGCCTTGAAAAGTTCCATCGGTTCCTGGGAACCGCCTTTTTCCAGGATATTCTTCAGGAAGGCCCTGCCGGTTTCCGGATCGAAGATGCCGCGCTCCTCAAACAGCGAGAAGGCATCCGCCGCCAGTACTTCAGCCCACTTGTAGCTGTAGTAACCCGCCGCGTAACCGCCGGCAAATATGTGGGAGAAGCTGTTGGGGAAGCGGTTGAACGCCGGGGCTTCCACCACCGCGATTTCACTGCGCACCTTGCGATGCATGTCCAGCGGGTTGGTGGGTGCTTCGTTGGTAAATTCCGCGTGCAGGCGGAAATCGAACAACGAGAACTCCAGCTGCCTGACCATGGCCATGCCGGACTGGAAGTTTTTGGCTGCCAGCATTTTTTGCAGCAGATCCTCCGGTAACGGCTCGCCGGTTTCGTGGTGCGAGGCAATCAGAGCCAGGGATTCCGGGTTCCAGCACCAGTTTTCCAGGAACTGGCTGGGTAGCTCCACCGCGTCCCAGGCCACGCCGTTGATACCGGAAACGTCCAGCACGTCTACCTGGGTCAGCATGTGGTGCAGGCCGTGGCCGAATTCGTGAAACAGGGTGGTGACTTCGTCGTGGGTCAGCAACGACGGTTTACCGTTCACTGGTGGCGTGAAATTACAGGTCAGGAAGGCCACCGGCAGTTGCAGCTGGCCGCGCAGGTTGCGCCAGCGTACCCGGCAGTCCGCCATCCAGGCGCCACCGCGTTTGCCCTGGCGGGCATAGAGATCGAGGTAGAACCAGGCCAGCGGCTCGCCATTACGGCTGATGCAGTAGGCGGTGGCATCCGGGTGCCAGGTTTCCACGTCGGGCCTGGCTTCGATCTGCACGTCAAACAGTTTCTCGGCAACGGCAAACAGGCCGGGTACTACCTTGTCGACCGGGAACCAGGGGCGCAGGGTTTCCGGGGAAATATCGTAGCGTTCCTGGCGCAGTTTTTCGCTGTAATAGCCGATATCCCAGGCCTGCAAATCATCGACACCGTGGGTGTCGTTGGCAAACGCCTTCAATTCGGCAAATTCCCGCTCGGCAATCAGCTTGGACTTTGCCGCCAGCTGGTTCAGAAAGTCCAGAACCTCATCCACGCTGCGGGCCATCTTGGTGGCCAGGGAGCGCTCGGCGTAGTTGTTGAATCCGAGCAACTGCGCCATGGCATGGCGGCGCTTGAGGATTTCCGCCATCACCGGCGTGTTGTCCCAGGTTCCCGCATCCGGGCCCATATCAGAGGCACGGGTAACAAAGGCCTCGTAGACTTCCCGGCGCAGGTCCCGGTTGTCGCAGTAGGTCATAACCGGATAGAAACTGGGGAAATCCAGCGTAATCACGTAGCCGCCCAGATCTTTCTGTTTCGCTGCCTGCTTCGCACCTTCCAGAGCAGTTTCCGGCACGCCCGCCAGCTCTTCCACATCGGTGATGTGCCTGTACCAGTGCTGGGTGGCGTCCAGCACATTGTCACTGAAGCGGTTGGACAGCTCCGACAGCTCCATGGAAAGATTGGCGTACTGCTCTTTTTTCTCCTGGGGCAGGTCGACGCCCCCAAGGTGGAAATCCCGCAGGGTGTTGTCCACCGACTTGCGCTGGGCTTCGCTCAGCGCCTTGTATTCATCGCTTGCTGCCAGCTTCTTGTAGGCTTCGCAGAGTTCCGAGTTCTGGCTCAGCTCGGTGCTGTATTCCGTGAGCTTTTCCAGGCAGCTCTTGTACACTTTGCGCAGGTCGTCACTGTTCATCACACCGTTGAGGTGGGAAATAACCGACCAGGCTCTTTCCAGACGGTCTTCGGTTGCCTGCATCGGTTGCGCCAGGGTTTCCCAGGTGGGCTCGTCCTGCTGCGCTATTTGAGCGATTTTCATGCGATTTTCGCTGAGAATCTGGTCCATCGCCGGCTCCATGTGCTCGGTGCGAACATGGTCAAATCTCGGCAACAGGTCGTCGGTCAATAACGGGTTGTTCATAAATCCCCTTCTCAGCTGCGGGTGTCTAAGGTAATTTGAGATAACTCCAATGCTTGGGGAGTCTCTGGGGGAGGCCTTTCCAAAACTGTGCGGAGCCATGGATGGCGGAGCTCAAGCGTCACAGGGATGTGCTTGAGCGTGTTTTGGAAAGGCCTCCCCCAGAGACTCCTTCCCCACAAGCATCAATCCATACAATGAGTATATGTAATGTCGAATGTAAGAACACACAAGGGTAACACGCCACAATTTGGAGAACGCGCCTGGATTGATCCCAGTGCCGTAGTCATTGGCGACGTGATCACCGGTGACGATGTTTCTATCTGGCCAATGACCGTGGTGCGGGGAGACATGCACAAAATCCGCATCGGCGACCGCTGCAGTATCCAGGATGGGTCAGTGCTGCACATCACCCACGCCAGTGATTATAACCCGGGCGGTTATCCGCTTCTGATCGGGGATGACGTGACCGTTGGTCATAAGGCGCTGCTGCATGGCTGCACCGTGGGCAGCCGAGTGCTGGTTGGCATGGGTTGCATCATTATGGATGGCGCAGTGGTGGAAGATGAGGTGATTGTCGCCGCCGGATGTCTGGTGCCGCCGGGGAAAACCCTGGAGTCCGGCTACCTGTATGTGGGATCACCCTGTCGGCAGGCGCGGGCGTTGTCGGACGAGGAGAAAAGCTTCTTCCGATACACTGCCGCCAATTACGTCAAGCTCAAGGATGAATACCTGAATGACGTTTAATCCGGCAGTTTAATCTGAAACCTCCAGTGCCAGCGTATCTGCCTTTGTTAACCACCTGTGCGCTGGGCCGGGGAGAACAATTTGAAACGACTGTTCGTTACCACGCTCCTGCTCAACGCCCTGTTTGTGGCACTACTGCTACCGCGTTATCCCTGGATACCGTGGATTGCAGCTGACGCCCTGTTGCTGTGTGGCCTGTTTGCAGTTTCGCCCGGCGGACGGAGCAAGCAGCTACTGGCCGGAGCCGTGGGTGTGCTCTATGCGGTATTGGCGTTTTTTGCCCTGAGCGATGTGCTGGTCCGGCAAAGCATCGGTCGGCCATTCAATCTCTACCTGGAACTGGGCGTTGCGGGCTCGGTGTTTGACCTGATGGAGGGTAATCTTGGACCTGGCCTTTCGGTACTGGTCATTGTGGCATTGGCAGTGGTCTTTGCCGGCCTCGGGAGCTGTGTTGCCAGGCTGCTGTCACGGCTTGGCGCCGGTGCGCCCGCCAGGGCAGGCCAACTGGTCGCTCTGGCAGGCATTGTGACGGTTGCGGGGTCCTGGTATCCCCAATCTGTAGTCGGGCTGAGTGCCTCCCAGGTTACAGCAAGGCAGATCCAGCTGGCGGTGGATACCCACCAGTCCACAGCCGCTTTCAGGCAACATCTTGAAGACAACCCCGGTGCCGGCCAAAGCACCCCCCTGGCGGGCCTGGCGGACACCGATGTCATCCTGGGCTTTATTGAATCCTACGGCATTTCAGCGGTCACTGACCCACGTTACCGACCAGTGATCGGTGGCCGCCTGGAGCAAATGGAGCAGAATCTGGCGGGTGCGGGCCTGCATATTGTGACCGGCCGCCTGCGTTCGCCGGTTCAGGGCGGCCAGTCCTGGCTGGCTCATACCACCCTGCTCAGCGGTCAATGGATCAGTACCCAGCTGGACTATGAGATTTTCCTGGCCAGCGACTTCCCCACGCTGATCGACGACCTGGGCCTGACCGGTCACGACACGGTCGCTGTAATGCCGGCCATCACGGCCGACTGGCCGGAAGGTCGTGCCTTCGGCTATAACCGGGTCTATGAGTCGTCCACCATGGACTACCGGGGGCCGGCTCTTAACTGGGTCACCATGCCGGACCAGTACACCTGGTCCTGGTTTCAACGCCGCATCCGCGAACAGACCGGGGCTCCATTATTTGCCGAGCTTGCACTGATAAGCAGCCATGCCCCCTGGGTTCCGGTGCTGCCGGTTCTGGAAGACTGGGACAGCATCGGCGACGGTGAAACCTTCAATCGCTGGAAAAACAGCGGCGAAGCGCCCGCCAGCCTGTGGCGTGATCCGCAACGGGTAAGGGAACATTATGCCCGCGCACTCGACTATTCCCTGAATGTGGCCACGGAATACGCCACCCGTCACGTCGACAACCAGACACTGCTGGTACTGATCGGGGACCATCAGGCCGCTCCACTGATCACCGGCGAAGGCGCCAGCCGCGATGTGATTGTGCACATCATCAGTGCCAACCCGGTATTGCTGGAACCCTTCGTCGCGGCCAGTGGACTCCCTGGTTTCAGCTGGGGAACCAGGCCCGACGAAGACCGGGAAGGCCCCACCATGGCCCGTCTTCGACCCTTCCTCCAGCAACAGTTTGCCACCTCCCCGGGGCTGGTGAAAATTTCTGCCAGTGAACCCATTGAAAACTGACCCGGCGATCCTACATTGAAAAATAGCAGAAGTTCACGGAAAACCATCCGGCTGGCGCCACCGGTATGGAGCAGTTCCGCGAGCGAAGCTGACATCAACGTATGATTTCAGATTCGTAGGAGGTGTTTCATATGGCTAACATAACCCGTTGGAATCCGGTCACTGAATTCGATGACCTGATGAACCGTTACAACCGGCTGTTCGGCCTGGCCCGCAGCAACGGCGAGCGGGAAGGCAAGGACCTGTTCAGCCGCAGCGACTGGGCACCAGCCGTGGATATCAAGGAGACGGCTGAAGCCTATAACATCGAGGCTGAGCTGCCGGGCATGTCAAAGGATGACGTGAAAGTGACTGTACAGGATGGTGTGCTGAGCATTCAGGGTGAACGCAAGCACGAGGAAGAAACCAACGACAAAAAGCATCACCGCATTGAGCGGGTCTATGGCAGTTTCCTGCGTCGTTTCACCCTGCCGGAAAACGTGGATGAGAACAGCATCAGGGCCAACTTCAAGGACGGTGTCCTGTCACTGACATTAACCAAGGCCGAGCCGGCCGAACCCAAGGCCATTGAGGTAGACGTCCAGTAATCCGGCAAGGCCGCGGGGTTCAGGGGCCGGGGCTCAGTTCCCGGCCTCTTTTGCGGTCTTCGCACCTGCTTTTCTGAGGATGTTGGCATAAGCCGTACTGCGACGGTGCCGGGACACCAGGTCCAGAATGGTGTCGCCATGTTCATCCACGGCATTCAGATCACGCCCTGCCTCTACAAAAAAGCCCACAAAGCGCTCGAAATCATCCGCAATCATAGCCTGGTAGGCCTTGATCAGAGCATTGAAATCAGCGTTGATATTGCTGTCGTAGGGAGTAATCGCCAGAAAACTCTTTACCCGTTCGTCACTCCATTCCTCACCAATGACTTTCGGTTTATCCGGTCCACTCATAATCTCTTTGGCCTTTTGGTATCGACAAATGGTATCGATCAATGTGTTCGCTTGAGGTTGCACAGTATAAAGATCTGGGCGCGGGGGAGTTATATGAATTGACTATGAGAAGCTGCCCCGCAAGCATAAGGCGCTGTTACGGCATGATTTCCACCGGCAACTGCTCCGTATCCATACTGTCACTGCATTCCGGATCCCGTATGGCGATCTCCACCCGCCGGTTCTTTGCCCGGTTTTCCTCGCTGTCGTTTGGCGCCAGGGGATTGGTTTCGGCACGGCCGGCAGCCACTACCCGCTCAGCCGGTACCTGCCGGTTCAGCACCAGCTCATGCACCACGGATACCGCGCGTGCCGCTGACAGGTCCCAGTTGGAGCGATAGCGACCGCTGGAGATGGGGCGGTCATCCGTGTAACCGGCCACCAGCACGTCACCGCTACATCCCGACAACACCTCCACCACCCGTTCAATGATGGGAATCATCTGCGGCTTGATGGAGGCCTCTCCGGAACGGAAGGTGGCTTCCTCGGAAAAACGGATGACCACCTGGCTTTCATCATAAGTGACATTCAACGCCTCCGACGCCACTTCGGACTCAAGCTCCTCAATCATGCGGCTGGCAAGCTCGATAATACCGCCGGAAATTTTCGTGGGCGCGTCCTCATCCGCACGTTCATCGATAAATTCCGGTTCGCGCGCGGTGGTATCGGTGGGTTCGGGCAGGGAAACAGTGTCTGACTCGATGAGGGTCAGGGGCGACCCACCCACATCATCGGATAGCACCTGGTTGCTGCCGAAGGCCACGGCCATGGAGTTTGCCATGGCGCGGTACTTTTCAATATCCATTTCCGCAAAGGACAACAAGAGGATGAAAAAGGTGAGCAACAGCGTCGCCAGGTCGGCGAATGTGACGATCCAGGCAGGGGAACCGCGACCGTGTTTTTTCTTCTTCGCTGGCTGGCGGACAATCAAAACCTACGCCTCCCGCTCCGGCGCAAGGTCGGTACGCTGTTCCGGCGTCACAAAGGAAGACAGCAGTTCGGTCATAACCCGGGGGTTTTCCCCGCGCATGATATTGCGGATGGAGGTGGTAATCAGCACCTGGTTACGGGCTTCATCCTCAGCCTTGAGCTGGAGCTTATCAGCCAGGGGCAGGGCAATCAGTTGGGCAATAAAGGCTCCGTAGAGGGTTGTCAGCAGGGCAATGGCCATGGCCGGGCCAATGGAGGAAGGGTCATCCAGGGTGTTCAGCATCTGCACCAGCCCCACCAGTGTGCCCAGCATACCAATGGCCGGGGCGGACTCGCCGATACCGCGAAACACCCGCTCCGCTACGTCATAACGTTCCGCGGTCTGCTGGGTTTCCTGGGCCAGCGACTCTTCGACCAGTTCCGGCGGATGCCCGTCCACGCAAAGATTGATGGCTTTACGCAGGAAATCATTGCTGGTGTCATGATTCTCAAGGCCCAGGATCCCTTCCTTGCGCACCACCAGTGCCAGCGCGCCCACTTCCCGGATCAGTTCCGCCGGCCGCTCCACTCTGTCTTTAAAGGCAGCCGAAAATGCCAGCCGGAACGCGCTCATGACCGAAGGCAGACGAAACTTGATAAGCGTAACGGCAAAGGTGCCACCCAGCACAATCGCCAGACCGGGCAGGTTGAAAAAGGTAAGAATCGACGCGTTGGCAAGCATCGCGAGCACAACAATCAGAACGCCTGCCACCAGCCCAACAAGGGTGAGTATATCCATCAGAGACCTTTAATCAGAAGCCTTCGGGAGTCTTGTATACCTTGCACACACCTGCTGAGCATAGACCATGCGCCAGGCCTGAGCTCAGTCGTTTCGTAATTCGTCAATCACCGGCCGCGTTTCGGGGCTGACGCCACGCCATATCCGGAACGACTCCGCCGCCTGCTCCACCAGCATGCCCAGGCCATCG
>CAZFPG010000131.1:0-8472 GCA_964521055.1 uncultured Marinobacter sp. | reverse complement strand
ATCTACCGCATACTCCTCTTCCCGCATGTCAGTGATGTGATGCTTTTGTTGCCGTAAAAAGAAACGCCCGCACGGTGGCGGGCGCTGTTTGGTGGAAGTGGCGCTAGCGGCCGCGTTTGGCCTCCAGGATGGCAAACAGATCCCTGTGGTTCACGTGCCCGTCCTGGTTGATGTCGTAGCGTTCCACGGAGGCTTTGCCAAACAGCCGTGCAAGCACAAACTGCGCGATGTCCCGGCCGTTAATACGGCCATCGCCGTTCAGGTCCGCCCGGTCGAGCGGTGACGCGGTTTCCATGTTCAGCGCAATAATGACAGGGTCATGGTCGGAGGCGCGATAGCTGTCCGGCGCATAGAAGCTGGCCTGCTGTTCCGGCGACTTGAAATCGGTGTTGTAGTCCAGGGCCCGGGGCTCGTCCGCGTTGATGTGCCACACCGTGGTGTCGACCACTTTCGGGGCCAGTGAGGTGTTGGCAAGCCCATGGTCGAGATAGCCGGCCTGGCCGAAGAACACGTAGGAGTACGCGCTTTCCCCGTCCGCCATTGCGAGCAGATCGGTATAGCCATTGTTGGTCAGTGCCCGGATCGGGTCTTCCTTGGCGTAGGCATTCAGGTCACCGATGATCAGTACGTCTTCTTCGGCGGTGCCGGTGGGGTCCGAGGCCAGCCAGCTTGCCAGTGCTGCTGAAGCCTGGGTGCGAACCGGGTTCCAGCATCCTTGGCCGTCACCCTGGTCGGCATTGGCTCCCTCGGCGCTGCCGCAGCCCTTGGATTTGAAGTGGTTAACGGCAATGGTAACGGCATCGTCGCTATCGCTGGCGCGGAAGGTTTGGGCCAGAGGCTGACGGTTAAGATCGTCAAACGGGGCCGTGGCCAGTGTTGCCGCGTTGCCCACGGCTTCCACCCGGTCGGCGTTGTAGATAAAGCCTACCGCGATGGCATCGCCACCGAGTTGTGGCAGGCCGGGGTCGACGTAGGACCAGTTACCGCCCAGGCTGTCCGCCAGTTGTGCGATCGCGCTGCTATCGCCATAGCCGTCGTTTTCGATTTCCATCAGGCCTATGATGTCGGCATTCAGTGCGGTAATGGCGCTGACCAGTTTGGCGGTCTGGCGGCTCAGTTCTTCCGCGTCGTCCGCACCCCTGGCTGTGGGGAAGCCGCCGCCCATGCCGTCGCCATTGAAATAGTTCAGTACGTTGAAGGAGGCGACCACCAGGTTGCCGCTGGTTTCCAGTTCAGGACTGGTCGGGCGCGGATTCTTCTGGGCAAAGCTTGGAGCTGATAACGGCTGCAGGCGCCATTCGGAGAAGCGGTAGTCGAGGATGCCCACCAGGTCGTTCACAGTATCGCCCGCACGGACGGTGGCCGATGCGCTCAGTTCCGGAGACGGGTAAGGAACCACCGCCGGGTTTTGGCGATTGCTGCCATCGTCCAGAATCAGACGGTCCAGGGCGTTGAGCTCTTCGATGATGGCGGCGTCTGCTCCCGGCTCGGCGATGTTGGTGGGAATAAAGTGCCGGCCATTGCCCAGGGTCAGGCTGCCAAAGCGGCTGAGGTCGTAGTTGTCGTTGACGGTCAATGGCTCGTCAAAGCGAACACGCATGGACTCGAAGGCTTCCGGGGCATCGGCGGAAGCCCAGGGTAGTGTAAGGTTCAGGGGCGCGGGGAGTGTCGCGGTGCCACAGTCGGCGATGTCGGTCACATTGGTGAGTTCGGTGAGGTTGCCGAACTCGGTGACTTCGCCGGCGATTCTCAGGCGTTGGCCGATTGTGACGCTTTGGCCCGGCGCATAGACAAACAGACCTTCCGATGTGGCAGGGTCGCTGTCGCGCTGGTCGGCCTCAGCTTCAATGTAGAAGCCACCAAGGCTATCGTCTCCATTGAATGCGGCGGTTACAACGGCTTCCACAATCAGGTTTTCACCCGCGAGCGGACTGATGTCGCTGGTGCCCTGAATCTCTGAGATCAGGCTTGCGGGATTGCCACAGGCCATATCTGGTGAGCCGGGGTTATCCGGTTCCTCATTGCCATCGTCAGCGCCGCTGCCCAGGTCGTCAAAGCTGTCTATGGCAAAACTGTCGAAGACGGTGGCGGGATCGTACGGATCGTCGGGGTTGTTGTCTGCGCTGGTGCCGTCACGGCGGCGCAAGGTCTGGTTCTGGGTGCGCACGGTATCGCCCCAGTAGCTGCCCGGGTCGAATCCGACCTGTCCGATGCTGTCGGCGACCACGCCGCCACTTAGCAACAGCACGGCGTCGTCACCATTGAACAGCCCGGCACCGGTGGTCTGGTCGGCAACCGCGAGGATCGCGGGGTCGGACTGGCTGTGGGCGAAAACAAAGGTGCCGTTGGGGGCCACCGTACCGTCCAGGTTAATGGTCAGGCCAGCGGCGTTGCTGCCGTTGTAGAACACCTGCAATTCCCAGGCGGTGAGATCGACGGCGCTGGTGCCGGTATTGAGCAGTTCAATGGCTTTGTTGTTGCCGGAACCTTCCACGTATTCACTGATCACCAGCCCTGCATAGGCGGGCATGGTGAGTGCGCTGGCAATGGCCGCAGCCAGCACGGATTGTCGTATCGTCATGGTTCTTTCCCTGATTGGTCATTGAGGTTGTCGGGGGCGATCGGCGCCGCCTGTTTCACTTTGGGAAAGGACTGTGACGAGTGGATGTTCGTTTTATGAATTACCAGTGATATCTGTGGATGAGGGCGTTATCCACCAGGCCGGCAGCAAATAGCGGATGTCGGGCTGCAGGAAGCGGTCATCGATCAGCCAGATCACACCACGGTCTTGCGGGGTGCGGATCACCCGGCCAGCGGCCTGGGCTACTTTCTGCAGGCCGGGGATCAGGTAGGTATAGGCCTGCCCGGCACCAAAGCGCTGTTCGAGTCGCTGTCGGAGGATCTCATGCCAGGCGTCGAAGGGCGGCAGGCCCAGTGTCGCTACAAATGCGCCGATCAGGCGGTCGCCGGGCAGGTCGATGCCCTCGCTGAACACGCCCCCAAGTACCGCAAAGGCAACGCCGGCATTGTCAGTCTGGAAGCCGTTCAGAAATGCCGTGCGCTCCTCACCGGACATGCCCGGTTGCTGGGCACGCAGGGGAATGTCAGGCGCCAGTTCGGCGAGGGTGTCGCGCACGCGGTTGAGGTAGGCAAAGCTGCTGAAAAAGGCCAGGTAGTTGCCCGGGCGATCCCGGTATTGCCGTGCAATGAGTTCAGCTATGGGCATCAGCGAGCGCTCCCTGTCTGCCTGGCGGGTGCTGATACGGGGCGTGAAATGCACCTCCAGCTGGTCGGCGGAAAACGCGCCGGGTAACGACTGGAAACAGGTATCTTCGGGCATGCCCAGCAGGTCCCGGTAGTAGATGCCGGGCGAGAGAGTTGCGGAGAACAGCAGGGCGCTGTCGGCCGCCTCGAAACGGGGGGCGAGAAAATCCGCCGGAATCAGGTTGCGTATGGCCAGTTGTGCCTTGCCGCGGCCGGGCCTGACCAGCTCGCACAGGGAATGATCACCAAACACCTCTGCCAGCCGGGTAAAAGCCAGGCTTTCGAACATCAGTTCCTGCAGTGCCAGATCCGGTGGATGGTCCGCCAGGTAGTCGGTAATGGCGGACACCAGGCGGTTCAGGGCGCCGGTGAGTGAACCGGGCAGGTTGTCCAGGATCACCGGTTCACGGCTGATGTCCGGGGCATGGTCGCGGATGACCGATTGCCAGGCCCGGGATACTCCACTGAGCTGCGACTTCAGGGCCTTGGGTGCCTGCTTGCGCATCCGTAGCAGGCGCGCCTGGCTCAGTTCCACCGAGTACATGCCCCGGGCCCGGTCCACCAGGTTGTGGGCTTCGTCAATCAGCAGGCTGGCTTTCCAGTCGTTCTGCCGAACCAGAGCGTGGAGCAGGGCGGACTGGTCGAACATACGGTTCACGTCCGCCACCACCACATCACACCAGCGGGCCATTTCCTGGGCCAGGAAATAGGGGCAGATGCCATGGTTGCTGGCAATGTCTGCCAGTACCGGCTGGGTCAGGGCGCCGGTGTGGCTGGCCGCCTCCGCCCGGGCCTCCGGCAGTCGGTCAAAGAAGCCTTTGGCCAGTGGGCAGGAGTCCCCGTGGCAGGCCTTGTCCGGATGTTCGCAGGCGTGGTCCTTGGCGACCAGTTCCAGGGTCCGCAAGGGCAGTGGTTCGGATTGTCTCTCCCGTAACAGGTGAACAGCATCCACCGCCAGATGGCGGGCGGTGTTGCGGCTGGTGAGGTAGAACAACCGGTCCTGTTTTGCGGCCGGCATGGCCATCAGCGCCGGGAACAGGGTGCCAAGCGTTTTACCCAGGCCAGTGGGCGCTTCCAGCAGCAACGTCTGGTTGCGAAGGGTGTTCTTGTAAACGGTCTCCGCCAGGGCGCGTTGCCGTGGCCGGAAGTCAGGAAAGGGAAACGTCAGCCGTGACAGGGCCAGGTCTCTTTCCTGCCGGTGACTGGCCTCCTGTTCCGCCCAGCCGCTGTAGATGGCGCAGAGTTGTTCCAGTTCCTGCCAGAGTTCGTCGGCGCTGGCGGTTTCCGTAACGGGTGTTTCCTTGTCCTTGCCTACATCGTAATAGATCAGGGCCAGGTCGATTTTTTTCAGCTTTTCCTGACGGCACAGGAGCGCTCCGTAAACCCTTAGCTGCGCCCGGTGGAGGTTGCGCTGGGCTTCCCGCACCCGGGACAGGTCGCCCCGGTGAGTCTTGATTTCTTCCAGTCGGCCGGCAATCGGGTCGTAGCCATCGGCCCGGCCGCTGACCATCAGCCTGCCGCACTGGCCGGCCAGTGCCACTTCGCTCTGGTATCTGGGGCCGCGCCGGGCCTGGACAGCCCCATGCCCGGCAATGCCTTCCTCGGAAGTCGGTGCCGGGGTGTAGCGCAAGTCCAGGTCCCCTTTGCGGGCAGCAAACTCGCAGAGGGTTCGCACGGCAACCCTGAGTTCGCTCATTCGCCCGCCCCCTTCCAGCGAACATAGCAGACGGATACTGGAATGCCTTGGTCCACGCAGAACTCCAGCCAGCGGGTCTGGTGGTCCTGCAAGCGGTCTCCGGGGCCCTTCACTTCGATCATTTCATAGCGTCGGTTCGGGTCGGTATGGACGGGGTGGAAGCGGATCAGGTCGGGAAACCCGCTGCGGTGTTCCCGCAGGTTATCCAGAAGGCGCCGGAACATCTGCTCCAGGTGGCGGGCTGGAATGCAATCAAGAGCCAGGTCCAGTATGTCCTCCGATAGCACTGGCCAGATCACAAAGGGCGAGGCGATACCCTGTTTCTGTCGCCAGGTGTTGCGAATCCGGGTCTTATAACCGCCGGTGGCGAGGCTGCCCAGGCAGTCGTCAAAAAGGGCTTGCCGCCGTGCGACGAAATCTTCCCGGTAAAGGTCCACCGGCCCGGTGTGGAATGGATGGAAGAAGGCGCCGGGAACCGGGGCAAACAGGGCCCGCCAGCACAGCAGGCCAAACAGGCCATTGATCAGGGTGTTTTCCACGTAGGTAACGGGCGCTTCCGGTTGGGACAGGTGTTCCATAGCCACCCACTCCACCGAGTGGCCCTCCGGATTGTGCAGCTCCAGTGTAAAGGCGGTTAGCGCCGGGCGCGCGGACGGTGGAGGCGGGGTTTTACCCAGTTTTTTGGCCAGGCGTGACTGAATGCGTTCAAGCCCTCGTTCTTCCGCGCCGAACCTGGGCTCATCACCGGCGGCTATGGCCTGCTCCCAGGCTTCGCGGTATCGCTTCAGCCGTTCCAGCAGGCGCAGTTGCCGCAGGCGGGCTTCACGGTGGCGGCTTCGCTCATAGGCGGCCAGGGCAAGCTCTTTATTGCCGCCACGCTCCGCCAGTTTCCCCAGTTCGAACAACAGGCGGCCGCGCCGGCTTTCCAGCCAGGTATTGTCGGAGGCTGCCGGTACGTCCTGCCAGACGGTTTCTGGCTGATCGCCCTGGTCCAATCGTTCCCGGCAGTGGTGCATCATCAGGTAGCGGTCTACATGGTCACGTTCGTTGAACGCCCGGGATTCGGTGGAAAGCGATACCTGTTCGTATTGCTGGTGCCCCAGTTCCACCAGCACGAAATCGGACCAGCTCTGGCGCAGGTTACCGAAGAACATCAGCCGCAGGCGGTCAAACAGAGGCATGTGGTTGAGACGGATCACCCGGGTAGAGGAGCCTGGCAGCCAATGTGCCACAGGAGCTGGATCGGGGTGCAGCGGAATCAGCGTATCTCTCAACAGCCCCTTGGCTGCCCTGGCCGGCAATCCGGTGGCGAAGATCCTGTCCGCAAGGGCCGGGCGCAGCTCGGCCAGGGTGAACAGGCGAAAGAGGTCCTCAAGCGAGATGTCCGGATTCCCATCAATCCAGCCAGCGTGTGCCAGGGATTCCACAGCCTTTGCCACCGGTTCGCCCAGCTCCGGATAGTTGAGCTTTTCCACCCGGAACAGCTCGCCGCTGCGCATCACCATACGGGCCAGCAGTGCCCGTGCCGGCTTCTTCAGTGCCAACAGGTTGTCAATCTGCCCGGTTTCCTCTGTCGTCAGCAGGTCACTGTGGTGCTGCCGGACCCAGCGCACCACCGTCTCGAAGTTTTCGAGGTAATACAGTGGATTGTCCAGGTCGGCAGTGCCGGGAACAATGGAGTGTGGGGTAGGTGCGGTCATCCTGGAAACTGCTTGGTTGGCCAGCTCAGAGATCCACCACGACGGGTGGATTCAGGGGCCTGAAGCTTCCATTGCAGGTACTGGCATTCACGAACAGGCAGTCATCAAGGCGTTGCTGGCCATGGCTTTCGTGAATATGTCCGAACACGTGCATTTTCAGCCTCAGCCGTTCCAGTTCCCGGGTCAGGTCGTCGCATCCGACTGACTGGGAGTGGGAGTCTGTGATCACCTGGTCGAGAATGCCTGCTGGCGGACCGTGGGTGATCAGGACATCGGTATCGCCAGGAATCTGTGCCCATCGCTCGGCAATGGCCGGGCCACGCGAAAGATTGAACGCCCAGTCGAAAAAGACCGGTGTCCAGGGGCTGCCCCAGAACTTCAGGCCCTCGATTTCAGTGCCACTGTCCCGCAGGTAAATGGCATTCCGGATCAGGGGCTCGGCCTCTGCCGGCTCATCCTGGAGGCACCAGTCGTGGTTGCCGGCAATCAGGATCTTGTGGCGGTGTGGCTGTTCGGAAAACCAGTTGTCCAGGTCCTCCAGTTCTTCCAGGGTGCCCACGCCCAGGCAGTCGCCCGCGTGAACCAGGATGTCGCCATCCGGAACTGATACCTGACGGTGCATGCTGTGGGTATCCGATATACAGACCAATCTCATGAGGGCTCGCTGGGCTTGTCAGGGTTGTTGGATTGATTGAAAGCCCCGTGGCGTCCGGCACCGGCGGCAAACCGGCCAGCACCCTCGATAGCTTCTTTGAATACCACAGGATAGCCCCCGGCACCTTCCGCAGCCAACGCCTCGGGCAGTTTCATGTCCCATTGGTGAATGGCAGAGTGGCGATCGGCGCGCAGGCATTTCTGGGGAAATCCGGCAATGTCCGCTGCCAGGGCCTCCGCGGCGGATCGGGCCTGCCCATCCGGCACAACCCGATTTGCGAGCCCGATGGCTTTGGCTTCTTCGGCGTTGACCGGCCGCCCGGTGAGGATCATGTCCATGGCATGGCCATGGCCGACAATTCGCGGCAGGCGTACCGTTCCACCATCAATCAGCGGCACGCCCCAGCGGCGGCAAAAGACACCGAATGTGGCCGTTTTCTCCGCCACTCTCAGGTCGCACATCAGTGCCAGTTCCAGGCCGCCGGCAACGGCGTATCCGGATACCGCAGCAATCACCGGCTTTGACAGTTCCATACGCGACGGGCCCATGGGCCCTGCAGCCGTGCCCGTGGCTTCAATGTCATTGCGCCGTTCCGGGTCGCCGACGGCTTCCAGGTCGGCCCCTGCGCAGAAGTTGCCGCCTTCGCCCCAAAGCACGGCCACTTTCAGCTCATCGTTCTCTTCAAAATCGGTGAAGGCCTGGCGCAGGGCGTTGGCGGTTTCGCGGTCAACGGCGTTACGTTTCCCGGGGCGGTTTATAACAATGGTAATAACAGCGTTGGCGGTTTCGGTGTAAACGGACGGGCGTGTCACGGGGCCTCCTGGTGGTTATTGTTATCAGGTCCGAAAACCGGAGTTACTGCTGTGCATTTTGCAAGATAACGACACCAGGCCGGGGAGGCAAGCCGTTGCCGATTACGCCGACTTTGTCGCGGCCTTTACGCCGTAGTGGCGAAGGGAGACTAGTGCCGGTGGGTATGCCGGTAATCGGTCGGCGACTGGCCCATGACTTTCTTGAACAGTCGCGAGAAGTAGTAGTTGTCGTCGTACCCGAGCATGCTGCTGATCTGGGTGAAGGAATGGTCGGTGGTGTCCAGCATCTGGCAGGCCTGCTCCACCTTCAGGTGCAGGAAATGCTGGATGGGAGACACCCCTGTC
>CAZFPG010000130.1:0-8481 GCA_964521055.1 uncultured Marinobacter sp. | reverse complement strand
TTACCGAAAACTGCATCAAGTGCAAATACACGGATTGCGTGGAAGTATGCCCGGTTGACTGCTTCTACGAAGGCCCGAATTTTCTGGTGATCGATCCGGACGAGTGCATCGATTGCGCCCTGTGTGAGCCGGAGTGCCCTGCAGAGGCCATCTTCTCGGAAGATGAGCTGCCTGAAGACCAGGCCCAGTTTGTCGAACTCAACGCCGATCTGGCCGGGAAGTGGCCGAATATCACCGAGAAGAAAGATCCGCTGCCGGACGCCGAAGAGTGGGACGGCAAGCCGAACAAGCTGCAGTACCTGGAGAAGTAACGGCTGCGCTCACTGCGCAGCCAGTTTCACCCCTATGGCCACAAAGAAACCGCCGGTCAGGGCGTTAAGCGTACGCTTGATGCCCTGCCCCACCCCAAGCCGGCGGGATTTGACCACCAGCACCGCCAACGCACATTGCCATCCCATCGCCAGCACGAAATGAACCGACGCAAGGAACAGTGATTGCTGGAAGGCATTGCCGGTGGGATCGATAAACTGCGGCAACAACGCCATATAGAACAGTGCGGTCTTGGGGTTCAGCACGTTGGACAACAGGCCTTCGCGGAAGGCCTTTGCGGCAGAGCCAGGCTTGATCCCCGCATGCCCTTCATCAGCGGGCTCCGGCGCCACGCCTTTGCCGGGGGCACGTTTCATGGCCTGCCGCAAGGAACTCAGTCCCAGCCAGATCAGGTAACAGGCCCCCGCCCATTTAAGCGCCGTGAATGCCCAGACGGTTTCCACCAGCAACACGGAAATACCCAGAGCCGACAGAGTGGCATGTATGAACAGCCCGCTACAGATGCCCACACTGGTAACGCAACCGTCCCGCAGGCCGCTGTGCAACCCACCCCGCCCGGCGTTTCGCATTACCAGCAGGGTATCCACTCCCGGCGTCACGGTCAGCAATGATATAGCCACCAGATAGGCCCAGAACAATTCGGTTGGTATCCACATTCCCGGATATTCCCGCGGACAGCAGGATTACTCAGCTCTCCTGCTGCAGAAGTTTTTTTGCCGCAGCCGACCTGTAGAAGGGCTCAAGACGGCGACGAATCAGGGCTTCAAGATACCCCTCCTCCCGCAGCACGTCTATTACCGGAAGTGCGTAGGCATCGACTTCCGCCATCACCACGTCACGGTCGACGCCAACGGCACCCAGCAGTTCAATGACTGGCCGGTCGCCATACATGGTGAACAGATGCTCCACCACGGCCCTGGCACAGCCCTCGAAGTAGTCCGTCTTGCGGAACTGCAACCAGAATTCGTACCCCAGGACCACAAACTCCTGCAATTGCACGTCCCCCAGGCCTTCGTGGAGTTCTTCAATGGTGCGGTCTTCCAGGGACACCCAGGCGGCCATCACGCTGTCACGCAGCTCATCATCCGTCAGCGCCCGGTTCAGAAACTGTTCACTGCGGGCGATCAGCCCCGGCAGGCTGTCCGCCAGCCAGGCCTTGAAGCGCCGTTCAAAGGTCTCGTCCAGCCCGGGCACAGCCTTGTTCGCCATACGCTTGCCAAACTTCATCATCGAGCCCACGCCGGGGACACTCTTGGTGATCAGGTTGTCTTCGTAGAGGTAATTCACCACCCCCTGGTACACCACATTCGACACCAGTTCCTGGTAGACAGGGTGCGCCATGATCTCACTGATCACCCGTTCCCGCTGCTGACGCAGCTCCAGTGCTTCCTCCAGGAACCCGGTGGCCTGCTCGCGGGTGATAATGTCCCGCAGCCGGGAACTTCGCTGAACCGGGGCATTCAGCACTTCTGTAGCCATTTCCGCTGCCATTTCCGGTATCCCGGCGTCCAGCTCCATATTGATCACAATGCGCTGAATCACCCCCATTACCTGCTCCACCGAGGTCAGGCGGTCCAGTGTGATGGTTCCGGCGCGGTCAAACAGCTCTTCCACCTCGGTTGCGAGGAACCGGCGCAGCTTCGCACCTTTCAGGGATGCGAGCTCGTGTTTTACATGTTGTTCGAGCAGGGCATTGGCGAGATCCGTTTTGCCTTTGGTCATAGTCAGGGTCCGGTGCAGTCTCAAAGTGGCATCAAGGTTCAGAATGGGAAGAGGCTAACACGAAGCTACAACGGCTGCGTTTGCCGTAGGCACAGTCGGAAGGGTGCAGGCAGGCCAAGAGACTGCACTGCGGAACGCGGAAATTACTGAAAGTCGCCGAACTCGTGGGGCTCGGCAGCCAGTGCCAGGCACAGACTGCCCGGCCCCAAATAAATACTGCTGGTAATCCCCATCTGGGACAGCAACAGCTCCACACCGTTTTTCTCGCAGGCATCCCGCAGGCGGTTCAGGCCTGGCAGATCCTCGATCTCGGTCCAGGTCAACCCGCAGGACAGGCTGACATACGGGGTCAGAAGCCCGGCCTCGACCCGGCCCGCCGCATAGTTCATGACCTTTTCAGCAGCCATATCGAAACTGCGGGTTTTGGCGGCAGGCTGGCCCTCGGCGCCCTGCCCGAATATCACCGGGGTGATATTCAGCGCCTTGCCCAGAAAGGCCACCAGCGCCGAGACACTCTTGTCTCCCCGCTTGCGGGCACGCTCCCGTATGTAATGGAGATCCCGTGGAATAACGCAGGTGTAAATTCTGTCGGTGAACGTTTCCACTTCATTACGGAGGGCATTTTTTGACAGCTTCTGATCAATCAGCCTGAGGGTATGGGCCGCCAGCAGACCCTGACCGGCAAAGATCTGTTTGCTGTCGATCACACGCATGGAAAACTTGCCATCGCGCCCGGCAGCCTTGCGCGCTTCATGGTAGTGCGACATGACACTGTTCATGGCTTCGGTGGCATTCTGGAAGATCAGGCTGCGGGAGCGGGTAACGGTCTCGCAAATCGCGACATCAAACTGGGTAACAATTTCCTCCATGAACAGATCATGAATCTGCTCGGGAGAGAAAGCCTGTGTCTCGGCATGATGGCCTTTCTGGAGCAATCCGCTCTGGTAGAACTCCTGGGTTCGCACCGGGTCGTGCTCATCAATGTAGGTCTGGCCGTCGAAAACAGCAGTAACGGGAAGGATGAACAGGTCGTGCTTGCGACTGAACTCATAAGGCAAATCGCAGGCTGAATCCACTATAAGACCAACGCGCATGGGGGCCTCCAGCTGCGGGAAGTTGTTCCTGCCGGACACTTCCCTTTATTGTCATTGTTCGTGGCAGCGCTCAGTCTTACACAAAGCCATGACAATTTCAGCACCCTGCTAGCCGGCAGTTTGCTCCAGCTCAAGTTCGTTGAGGTTTTTATCGATCAGGTCACGATTGTCCTGTTGCCAGGGGTGAAAGCCCTTACGGAAATAGGCCAGAAAGTCCGGCAGGCACTTGCGCAGTACACCCGGCTTGCCCCACAAAAAGTTGATGCCACCGATCCAGGTGCCCGGGCTCCACAACTTGCCATCGGTTTTCAGCAGGCTACAGGTGTTCAGGAAGGTATACTTGAAGAAGTTCCAGCTCACGAACAGGAATACGATCCGCCGCAACCTCTCGTTACCCACGCAATGGCGATAGACATCGAAAGCCACGGACTTGTGCTCGGTTTCTTCGATGGCGTGCCAGCGCCACAGTCTGGCCATACCGGGGGTGGCGCCCTTCATCCATTCGGGATGCTTGAGAATCGCATTCGCCAGCACAGCCGTGTAGTGCTCGGCGCCACAGGTTCCGGCAAGCTGCCGGCTGGGGGGCAGATTGCCCACCCATTCCATATGTTTACGGAAACGCTCGTCAATGGCATCGATATCATAACCCCGCGCTTTCAGAGCCTCGTTGTAGTGCTTGTGCTCCCGGCTGTGCAGCGCTTCCTGACCGATAAACCCACGAATTTCCTCTTTCAGCTTGGGGTCATCCACCCGGTCACGATACAGGCGCACTGCATTGATAAACTGCTGCTCCCCATCCGGAAACTGAAGAGAAAGTGCGTTGAAAAACGCGGTGCGAAAGACGTCATTACTATGCCACAGAGCTTTAAGGTCTTCGGCGAGATCAAATCGAAGGTGCCGTGGAGCAACGGAAACGCCCTCGGGTGTGGAACTGATGGCCATGACTGCCTCCGTTTTATTGTGTTTATGGAGCGGCATTCACCGTACTGCGGCAAACCGCGTACGAAAAGTAATCAGATGCTTCAGTTTAAACCCGAATTCAACATGGAAGGAAGGTAATAACGAAAAAAATTGGACAGATTGTCACGAAATGACAATCTGTCAACGTAGTAAGAAAGAGAGGTACCGCTTAACCCGCTTCAGGACTCTTCAGCCACTGCCGTTGCGATGGCCCCGAGGCGGGCAATCGACTGTTCAATTCGCGCACTCCAGGGATTGGCACCATTCAGCCGCAGGCAGTTTTCGTACTTGTCCGTGGTGGAGAACATCAGCCCCGGAGCCACATTGATGTTCTCCTCGCGGGCCCGGCGAAAAACCTCTGTGCCAGACATTTTGCCTGGAAGCTGAACCCACAGTACGAAACCACCCTGGGGGCGGCTGACTGCGGTACCTTCCGGAAAGGAACGCCCCACCGCGGCACGCATCCGTTCGGTCGCCTCACGAAAGCGCGGCCGGACCGACCGCAGATAACGGTCATAAACGCCCTGTTCCAGGAAACGGGCCACTGCAAGCTGCGGTATGCTTGCCGTACCAAGGTTGCTGAAATATTTCTGCTGACGCGCTTCAGCCAGATACTTACCGGGCATCATCCAGCCCAGGCGCAGCCCAGGCGAGATGGTCTTGGAAAACGAACTGCAATAGATAACATTGCCGGTACGGTCGAACACCTTCGCCGGCCTGGGGCGCTCACCGCCATAAAACAGGTCACCGTAGATATCGTCCTCAATCAGCGGCACGCCGGCGCGCTCCAGCATCCACACCAACTGCTGCTTTCGCTCGTCCGGCATCCGCGCGCCCATAGGGTTGCTGTGGTTAGGGACTACCACGCACGCCTTCACAGGCCACTGCTCCAGTGCCAGTTCCAGCCCTTCAAGACTTAGCCCCTCGGCGGGATGGGTGGGCACTTCAATGACCCTCAGGCCGAGGACAACCAGGGCCTGGAGAATCCCCGGAAACGAAGGCGACTCGACAGCCACGATATCCCCCGGCCTGGTCACCGCCTGGAGGGCCAGGATGATTGCCTCCTGGGCACCATTGGTGGCAAGAATATCGTCCGGCGTTGCAATGACACCCAGTGTGGCCATGCGCTGGGCCACCTGGCGCCGGTACTCGATCTTGCCGGGGAAGGCGTAATCGAGGGTTTCCAATCCGCGCCTTGCTGCCCACAGGGTAGCCTGCTGGATTTGCCGTACCGGCAGGAAATCCGGATGGGGCACGGCAGCCGCCAGCGGCACCATGCGCTTCTCTTCATCGGCACACAGGTCAAGCGCCATATCCCGGGCACTGACCGGCACAGGCTTGGCCCGGTGCTTCTGCATCACCGGTTCGGGGGTATCCCGCCGGGGCAGGTGCACAAAATAGCCACTGCGTTCCCGCGCCTCCAGATAGCCACGGGCTTCCAATGTTTGGTGGGCCTGAAGCACCGTCGAAACGCTCACACCAAACTGGCGACTGAGCGCCCGAACACCAGGCAGCCGCTCCCCTTCGCGATAAACCCCATCACGAATCAAAGCGTGTAACTGGTCTGCTACCTGATTATAGAGAATGCCCATAGCCTTATCCTGCCAGATCCGTAGAAAGCCAGGGCAGTACAGATGGCCCACATTTTGACCGGAACAGATACCTTGACATCAGACCTGTACCGGTTCAAAACCACAATATCTGAATCTGTTATGGTTGTCTGCACCGATGGAGAATGGTGATCAGAGTCCAGAAGAAGGAGTTTCACCATGACCGCACTGAACCGATTGCTGCCCTGTTCCCCGACAGCGGCACCTCATGCCAGTAGCAAGGATTTACTGGGCGTTGGCCAAAACCCGGGGCTAGTCCCCGTACCCGCCAGCATTGCCCGGAAATGGCTGGAAAATCTCGGGTTTGTTGTCAGTCAGGTCCTACCCAGGCACTGGATTGTTACCCACTCCGCTCCACTGCCGGAGTTTCACTTCTACAGCGTTCCGGAACTGAGCCAGTTTGCCGTCCATCGGGCGCACCGCTACGCTGAAGCTTTCACAAGGGAGACATCATGAAAACACTACCGATTTACCAGGTCGACGCCTTCACCAGCCAGATTTTTGGTGGCAATCCAGCTGCTGTAATGCCTCTGGAGGATTGGTTGCCAGACGACACCCTGAGGGCACTGGCCATGGAGAACAACCTGTCTGAAACCGCCTTCTTCGTCCCTCTGCCGGAAGAAGCCGACGCAGACTTCCACATACGCTGGTTCACACCCACCGTGGAAGTCCCTCTGTGCGGCCACGCAACCCTCGCCAGCGCCTGGGTCATCTTCAACAAACTGGGCTGGGAGCGGGAACAGATCCGATTCCAGTCAAAGAGCGGCTCCCTGGGCGTACAACAGACCGACGACGGCTGGCTGGAGCTGGACTTTCCCAACCTCGCCGTTGAGAAACGCCCTACCCCCCACTTGATCCACGAGGCCCTCGAAGGCGCCCCGGACACAGCCTTATTCGTACCCAACGACACCAACTACCTGGTTGTCCTGAGCGACGAAGCCGCTGTAAAGGCCGCACAACCGGACATCCGCAAACTCGGCGAGCTGGGCAATCAGGGCGTCGTCATTACCGCCCCCGGAGAAGACTGCGACTTCGTCAGCCGCTACTTCGTCCCCGGCGCCGGCATCGACGAAGACCCCGTCACCGGCTCCACTCACAGCGTTCTGGTGCCCTACTGGGCGGAACAACTCGGTAAAAATACGCTGTTGGCGAAACAGGTCTCCGCCAGGGGTGGCGTATTGCGCTGCGAACTCAAAGGCGACCGCGTAGCCATCGCCGGCCAGGCTGCGTTCTATATGGAGGGGAGCGTCCACCTGAGTTAACGCTTCGATCCTCGGCCGCTGGACGGAATACAGCCTGGTGTATACCGTCCAGCGCCGAACCCTTGCTGTCAGCCCACAAGAAAGTTCAGCCGCTCATCGGCTTTCTTTGGTTCAATCTCCAGCAATTCGGCGGTAACGATATTCTCCGCCACGAACGGGTCCTCGTTAACACGACGCTCAAGCGCTTCCCGCGATACATCATGGGCGACGACCGCTCCGCCAAGACCGGGCTGAAGGCTGCCAACCATAAGAAAGACACCGTCCTCGAAGCCTCTTCTTATCCATTGGTTGTGTCCCTCCATGAATGCACTTGCCTGGCCCTTATTGTCAGAGAACCTCAAAGTTACGATAAACATCAAAACACCTCCTGCTGTGTACTGTTCTTGCTTTCAAGTGAGGCCAACCAGTCATTCAGCCGGCTTACTTCACTCCTGATAAAATCTTCGTCCTGGAAAGCGCTGGCCAGCGTTGCCACTCCCTGGCTGGCGGCCAGGAGATGCATGGCCAGTTCATCAGCATCTTCGCGACGGCCAAGCTGCTCGAACTGTCGCCTTAACCAGTTTCTGAACAGCGTGAATAGCTCGTTCGCATTGTCTTTGCTTGGATGCTCCAGCTTGGCAAGCTCCGTAAACAGAGTCCCGACTGGACAGCCAAAGCGTTTTATCTTGGCCCGGTTCATCACCAGGATATTGATAAAGCAACGAATCCGGCCCGCGGGTGTTGCTCCTTCGATTTCCCAGTCACCCAGCATTGAAGCCGTGCGGGACAGACGGAGATTGATAACGGCATCAAGAATTTCGTCTTTGGATTTGAAGTGGTAATAGAAATTCCCTCGGGAAATACCAACGGCTTCCGCAATTTGTGAAAACGACGTGTGCTCATAGCCCTGCTCGTAGAACAGCTGATCCGCAGCATCGACGATGTGATCTTTTGTCTGTTTATTGCCCATGAAGCGCTTCCGAAAACGTTACCAAACTTCTAGGACGACCATCCTATTCCATCAGCCTAGGACAATCGTCCTAACAGGTCAAGCCCGGCAACTGGCCCCTGTTACGGCATGACACACTTAACAGGGCATAGACTGTATAATCGCCGTTTTGTCACGAGGAAGGATGGGCACCATGCATGGCAAGGTACGGGTTGAGGGCGGTCAGGGATCGTCAAAAACAGGGATGTTTTTGTCGAGCGTACAGGGACGTATTCACCGCGTATCCCTGACCGCCCTCAACCCGTGCCGGAACTCCCTGAGCCAACACTGTAACTCCAAAGCATGACGACCCAGAGCTACGACGTAATCATCATAGGCGCAGGCGCCGCAGGCCTGATGTGCGCAGCAACGGCCGGCTACCGTGGCCGCGAAGTCCTGGTGATCGACCATGCCAACAAACCCGGCAAGAAAATCCTCATGTCCGGAGGCGGCCGCTGCAACTTCACCAACCTCAACAGCACCCCGGCCAACTTCCTCTCGAACAACCCCCACTACTGCATCTCCGCCCTGAAGCG